>CALVQL010000037.1 GCA_944358235.1 uncultured Bacilli bacterium | reverse complement strand
GGGAAACTGGCGCGAGAGTTCGAATCTCTCCTACTCCGCCATTAAAAATAATAAAGCTCACAATCGTGAGTTTTTTTCATAAAAAAAGAGCATTTAAGCTCTTTTTTTACGTGTAAATATTATTATTACTAAAAATACTACTACTAAGATCAAACCGAGAAGGACAAACGCCAAAAAATCGGTATCATCTTCCTCTTCTATCGGGGTTTCATCCTCTACTCTTTCTTGCGTATTTTCACCCTTTATATCCGCAATTAATTTATCAATACTATCATAGTCAAAACTAAATTCGCGAGTAGCATCGGGATATTCATCTAAATATCCTTGCTCATTAATCTCAATTCCAGCATAAGCAAAATCTTCTGCACGATAATTGGCCGAATTCTTTCCTAAGAGAAAACCATCAAAACTGTTTGAATTAGGAATATCGATAATGTACCATTTATTATCCAAACGAACCGCATTATATGTATGAATAGTACTATATAGTTTTTCATCTTCATCAACATTAGAAACAACATCAATAATATAGGATTCAATGCCTAAACTTTCCATCAAATATTGAAAAGTAGTTGCCATTCCAATACACACCGATCTACCCTCAAGTAACACATCATAAGGACTAACTAAGCCATCGACAAAATTAGTATAACCCGTATCCTCGACATATACCGTATTATTTGAAAGATAAATATATACTCCCAAGATTTTTTCATAATCACTTTTACCGACAAAATACTTGTCGAATTCTTCGACGAATCTTTCCAATTTAGAATTTTCGTCTTCTGTAATTTTAAGTGTCATACCATCGATAATCATTTCTGTTTCGTTATAGTTGGGGAAATATTTAAGTGGTTGTCGTATTCCATACTCTTCATACTTATAAGCATTCTGCTCAATCGGTGAAAGATACTCATCTGCAATATGATTTTCAATAGCTTCAAAATCGATATTATTATACTCTTCTGTAGAATACACCAAATGATACAAACCGTTCTTATATGACGTAAAAATATCATCAATAGCTTTAATAACTTCATCAGTATTATGAACACGAATTCCCTCATCTTGGTATCCCTCAGCGGTTTCATCAGCAACCTCAGAAGCATGCCCGACAACATATTCCTCATAGGATATTTCGTTACCATTATAAAAATAGACATTTTGTGAAGCATAATATAACTCTAAGTACCTATCAATACCATATTGAGAAACAGCATCATCATATGTAATATTCTCATTGTTAGAATTATACACTTCCAAAGTTAAACTACCAGGATCACCGACAAAATTAAAAGTAACCCCATCCGCAAAAACGGAACCACTCAACATAAATAAACAACAAAAAACTAATAAAAATAATTTTTTCATAGCCACACCCTATTCTAGGATAATTATATCAAAAAAAAGAGTTTTACAAAACTCTTTTTACTTAATTTCAATATATTCGGTAGTATTATAAACATAATCTCCCATATTGACATATACGTAATATCTACCTTCTGGCATTCCTGAAAGATTTATAAAATCCTTAAGTTCACCATTAGCTTCCTTCATAGTATAACGATAAGCAACACCTCTAGTTGAAATAAATGTAACACGCATATCCATTTCCTCAGGAACAGCACCAAGCAATTTAAAACGATTATTATACATTTGGAAAGAGATAAAGCAATCTTCATTAGTTGCATAAGCCAAAGCCTCTTCCTCCGTTAAAGTTTCAAACTCTTCATCAGCATAAGTAGTGAGGTACGTTCCCATCTCAACTTCATAATTGGCAATCTCATCATTTTCCGTAGATTTAACGCTAACAGCACTCAAATTATATATTGGTGCTTTAACTACTTCAAATTTAGACTCATCAATATGAAGTCTTACTGCTACATTATTATTTTCATCAAAATCGATGATATAAGCATCATATTTGTCATTACTAAACTGCGTACACTCAGGATTATCAAAATCAACCTCATCAGTAAAATGCCAGCCTGAATTAAACACTTTATGACCATTAGTAGCATATGTAAAACTAGAAAGTGCATATGAGAAATATTCATTACCACCATAGCTCCATACTACCTCTGCTGTCATAGCATTCAAATCCAAATTATAAAGCATTGCATAGGATTCATTATTACGAATACTAGCACATGTTACGGCATCCTCATTATTAGCATCGTATCCATTATTGAAAATAGAAAGATATCCATCATCAGTAATTGCTACAGAATGCTGTCCTGCAGGATATATAAAATTATCCCCAGTACCAGTTAAGATATAATCATCAAAGGCATCAGTCCAATACTCTTCATCACCTAAAATCCATTTCAATTTACTATCGGAATATCCAATCGCCACTACTGAATTTTGATTACGAACAGATAATATCAATGAGTCAGACTTTTCATCATAATATACACTGTTAATCCATCCCCAAGAAATTTCTCCTTCTTGAATCAAATTTGCATCAATAGCTGTTACTATATCACGTAAATTCCATGATTTTACAACTTTACCAGTTTCTCGATCTATCTCGACAATATGATCTGCAAATGACCCACTATCGAGTTTCGAAGTCAAGATTATCAAATTACCACTTGGCAATTCATAAGCATCATGATGATATCCACCTTCAATTTCATACTCATGATGAACGAACCCCAACATATCGACTTCTACAACTCCGCTAGTTGAGGTAATATCTGGTCCTTCATTAGCTGAAGAAAGTAATATATTACCATTTTGAAGCATCGTCATACCTTTAGTATAACCGATATTAAGCCACCAACGAACTTCTCCATAATTATCATAAGCAATCGATGCAACGCCTAAAGATGAAGTTGCAAAGTAAAATTCACCATTAGAATTCGTCACATTGTTCTCCAAAACTTCAACAGCACCTGTATCGAGCTCTTCATCAACTTTTATAGTTATAGTATTGCTATCACCAGATTCGGTTTCGATAACTAACTCATTCTCATAATTACCATATAAACCATATATTGGAAGATAATGATCCTTGCTAGCTTCAAAAGTAGTAACTAAATCATCACCATGTTTACCTTTCAAAGTCACCGTTACCTTCTCGCTATTACGCGTTTCAAACATCACTAACGCACTTTGTGGACTTAACAAAAATGGATTTACAACAACATAAGGATCATCCAAATCATAATTACCATCATTATACTCATTCATAATATCATTCATGAGATCCATTTGACCAGCAAATATATCATCATTCTTTATGAGAGTACTCTCTCCCTCTAGCAAAAAAGTGAAATTTTCATTAACAGGTTCATTTTCAATTCCCGGATTTTCACTTTCTGACAAAAGGAAAACGGCAACAATTAATGCCGCTATAATCACCACGATAATGGTGATTATAACGTACATTCTCTGTTTTTTATTTAATGCTCTTTTAACTACCTCTTTATTCTCTGCTTTCTTCATAAAGCCTCCTACGTAGCTATTATATATGGGCTTCCTGGAGCTCCATCTCCACCACATACATATAGAGTCTTAAATTTTAAAATTGGTTTAACATAAGCGTTGCTTCCAGCATAAGCTGTCGACAAACTATTATTATGTACAGCATAGAAGTAAGTATTATATCTCGTTGTATGATCACCATGTGCAAATGGTGTATCTACGTGAATTTCAAATCCGCTACTATAAGTTGTCGTCGTCCAATATGGATTAGAATCACTTAATGCAGCTCCATACTTGTTAAATTCTGCACTAGAAATATTACCTACATATGCACTGTAACCTGCCGACCATGTTCTATACTCGATGAATTGTGAATAATTATCTGGTAAACGTGATAAGAATTTCTGTCCTTCATCGATAATTACTTGTAATACTGGCGAAGTATACGAATAATTCTTCGAGAACAATCCATCACAAGTCTGAATAGACCATGTATCACTAACTAACGATGTTGGTGTTACACGATTAGCACCGACACCCTCATAAGCTGCTAATACACCACCAGAGCTATCACGTTCGAGAATAACGAACTTCAAGCCACCAAAACTCAAGTATTTCGAATTATCACAGTAATAGCAACTATCATTTCCTTGAGATAAGCAGCAAGTTCCACAGCTCGAGCAATTTGTGCTATCTGCTTGAATTAATTTATCGAGTTGATTCGTCAAGAACGCATTATTGTAAGCAGTCCAATCTCCGACGAATCCATCTTCGTTTATAGCTCTAAAATAGATATATTTATACTCTCTTCGATCATTCGTACAACTATCAGTAATTATTTCGATATCTTTCATAGTTACACCGACAGTTCGATCAAAAACATTGTTCTCTTCGACATCTAGATCGTTAGATAATCCATTTGGATCATTCGATAATCGATATTCATACTCTACAACACCAACAGGTGAATAAGTATCGGAAATAGAATACTCACGATCAGTTGCCCATGTTGTTGAACTACCAGTAATGAATGATGGAGGTATAATCAACTTCGAACGAATAACCATACTTCCTTCAGCAGTATATGAATAATCTTCACGATAGTGTCCTTGAACAACCGTTTCCAAATAATATGTCTTATCACCATCATCTACTGGATAAGTATAGTATTCAGAAATATAACCATCAGTTACATTTTGACGCGGTCCAACAGGATCATTACTCTGCTTTGTTATACGGAAAGTCGTATTAGCTTGATCAGCGCCTTCAATATAAGGGGTATAAGTCAAATAAGTCCATGTCTTCGTATCTACATTATAAGAAGGCGTATACCACTCACCTGGTGTATAATCATAATTTGTTCTAAAGCTAGGTTGAACCTTAGCTAAAACACGTAATGTCCTAGTAGCAGTTTTTCTAGTACCACTACTTGTAATCCACGAATATTGAACATCGTAATTACCTGACTGTTCTGGATCAAATCCCGAAGGCATACTACAAGAAAAATCATACTGTTCAATCGTTTCAGGATTATCCAACATAACTAGCGAACCATCTTCTTCTGAAAGCGCTAAACGATATGTACCAGCACCTTGCATACAATCATAAGGTTCACCCCAAACGACATAATCCGATATAGCTACTAAGAAAGTTTCATCTTCTTCGTTTTCTACTGGATATTCGAAAACAATTGCTCCAGACTCACTATCCAAATTAGCCTTAATCAACTCATCATGTCCAATAAATTCTTCAGTATATGGATTCGTTAATTCATCATCGAGAAGTCCAGCGCTTATCAAATCTCCAGCTGTAATATACAAGAATGCTCGGTTAACATAAAGATCATTAAATGCATCTGGATTCAAATCAGCATATACCGATGCAGCTGATTTAACAGCCGCTATAAATCTTTCATATTCCGTCTCTTTAGACGTTCTGGATACACTCGTCATATTGTAGATAACGATCATTCCAACAATCCCCAATAGAATAATCGTAACAATTAATTCGATGAGTGTAAATCCTTTTTTCTTTGCCACCTTTATCACTCGGTCACACTCCTATCCTATTATAAATATAGCATAACCCCCATTTATAGTAAAGTCAAATTTCTTCAATTTAAGCGATATCAAGTCGAATTTTCCATAATTTTACACACCCTTTTTACGAAACGAATTCCGAAAAGCAGCTCATCGTTGCAGTTGTATCCCCTAGACATATCGAATACTCATCTTCACCTATCGGAACCTGATAGACAACAGTAATCTGAGCTCGTTCAGAATTAGTTATTTCTCCACCGTTATAAATCGAAACAAGATCAGCAAAATAATGATTATTATTGTATATTATAAATTCACGTCCACTCCATTTATAAAGTTTTGCATCAAGTAATGGGGATATACTAGCACCATTTAAATAAGAAAGATCATTTAATCTAACTTCGTAAACTAACCCTTTCCACTCAAAACCATCTATACTTTCAAGATTTTGTGATCTAGCCAACGCTGTCGCTTCATTACCGGTTATGAAACTTTCTCCAACGACATCGACATTAGAATATTTTTCTGTTTTTTCATCATATAACGCGGCAATACCAACATCACCAATCCTGAGAGGATAATTATAGGTCGAATTGACACCTTCGTTTAAAGTTTGATTAGAAGTCGTATTTTCCGTCGTCGTGGTCGTAGAGGTAGAAGGAGTATCGGAATTCCTCGTATTATCACGGAGCGAATACCAAAGAATAATACCAGCAATTATGATAATTCCAACGACAATCACTATGATAAAAAACCATTGACTTTTAGAAATACTAACTCGATTACTATCTTCTTCATCACTCACAGATTCAGCGATACCATCATCCCGATTCAAATCTTGATTTAAGGAAAAAGCGCTTTCCTCTTTAACGTTATCGATAACATTCTCTTCGGATTTTGCCGGCATAACGACATTTTGTCGAACTTCTTTCCCATTAATTAAAATTTTGCCATCATTTTTTAGACAATCAGTATTATTATCATCTTTAACAGCCATCGGAATTGCTTCGACACTAGCACTAGAGTCCACAAACTGTTTTAAACAATACGGACACACGAGAGCATTAGCTTGTATCTCTTTACCACAATTAGGACATCTCATATCTTATTCCCCTATCTTACTATTATTAAAGATACCATATTCCCTCAAAAAAGTAAACACTATAAAATCTTCAGCCACTCTCCTTTTATCGCCTTTATGTCGTAAGATAAACTCGTTTCCTTAGCACAATTTCCCAGAGTTTTTCTAAAAGTTTCATCATCGATGAGTTCAATTACCTTATCCGCCATCATATGATAATTACCATCCTCGACAAGAATACCATTTACCTCATTTTTTATAAGTGTTGTTCCTCCCAAAGAATTTTCAAATACAACACACGGCAATCCAACACTAAGAGCCTCAAGAACACTTAACCCCAAAGACCCACTAATACTAGGTGAAACAAACACACTACAGCTTCCAAGAATTTTAACCAAATCATTATGAGGAATCTCCCCGAGCATCTTGATACATTTTTCCAAGCGATACTGTACTATTTTACTTTCAATTTGATTACGAGCAAAGCCATCACCAACAATCAAAAATTCGATATCTTTGCTAACTTTATGAACATAATTGATAACATCAATGTATTCTAAAAGCCCTCTTTCAACTTCCAATTTACCGATTGCTATCACTCTTAACTTATCAAGTTCACTAGTAATATCGGGAACTTCGGATAATGCGTCGGGAATGAATACACCATTATTTTTCTTAAATTCATTTTGGTATTTACCTAGTAAAGCAGGAGTTACAAATACAACTCTATCTAATTGCTCCCATATTCTTAGTTCCTTATTTTTTATATTACCAGTCAAATAGCGCTTATCATGAACCCAACCTATCTTCTTAACATTCTTGGGAGCATACTTTACCAAATATTTATTTAAAGTAGCAGAAGTCGTAATAACAATATCGGCATCACTTCTAAGAAAAAAGTTCTTAAGAACCCGACGTTTCCTAATTAGTCGCATATTTATAACACGCATAATATCAGTAATTAAATATCGCACTTTTCCACATGTGATATAATCTTCTCTTATCACTTGAAAAATCTTTTTTAAATCAAAATCATCAAGTAATAATTTGAAAATACGCGTCATACGCTTAACTCTCGGTATTAGTGTGCAACACCGAATATCTTTATTCACGTCAAAGTATGCAGAATCAGAAAAATCATAAAGTGAGATAATTTCTACATCATAAAGCGATGTCAGTGAATCAGCTAAAGTTGCCACCGCTTTTTCGGAACCACCAACACCGTTATTCAACGTGACAAATTGAATTTTTTTCAAAAGTCTCACCTCATCTCTTAAAGTGTTTTATAATACGCAACCCCAAAAGACCTATATCTGTCGATATTTTCAACAAAAAACGTGAAAAAGATGAAGCATGATTGTACGTTGTATGAAAATAATTTTGGCTGTCTCTATGCATCTTGTATTTAGTTATAGGATCAATCGACTTATCGACACTGACCGAATACTTATGTTTAACTTTTACAGAATTGACGACAATCGTCATCATTCCCAAATCCTTTATTTTTCTTCCCATAATATCCGATTCATAATACAAAAACAGATTATCATCCATATAATTTATTTTCTCTAAAACTTCCGAAGTCAAAAGGAAAAAGCACCCATTTATAACATCGACCACTGAAATTTCATCAGAATAATAATCGTCTTTATAAAAGAGCCATTTTTCCAAGAAGACATGCCGCAATAACGGTATATTTAAAAAGAAATCCTTTATTGGCGACGGACTTTTCATTCCTCGGCTGATCTCCCCACGTTCTAAAATCTGTGGAGCAACTACCCCAACATCAGGGAAGTTCAGATATTCGAGAAGTTTTTCTAAATCTTCTTCACTCATAATAACTATATCCGAATTACTGACGATGATATTACACTTATAATATTTTTCGATCAGATATCTACCGCCAATATTGATCGCTTCTGAATATCCAAGATTTTCGCCGTTTTCTATTAAAGTTATCTTCTTATTTTTAATCTTTTTTAATAGTTTTATTTCCTGGTCGTCATTGCTATTATCGACAATAACAATTTCATCGATTATTTTGTAGTCGATAATATTATCGACAAGATGCTTCGTCGATTTGTAATCATTAAAGTTAACGATTAAAAAACAGTTTTTCATAGCATCACCTTAAAACAATTTTACCACAGATAGTTTTATTTCCCAATAATAAAAAGAAAATAACATAAATTTCAAAAAAAATGTAATTTAGGACTAGATTTTTATAAATTTTATGTTATAATGAATGAGTACTTCGGGATGTCTCCTTAGCTCAGTTGGTAGAGCAACTGACTCTTAATCAGTGGGTCTAGAGTTCGAATCTCTAAGGGGACACCATTTTATTTTGTATATGATGGGCTTGTAGCTCAGCTGGTTAGAGCGCACGCCTGATAAGCGTGAGGTCGATGGTTCAAGTCCATTCAGGCCCACCATTATATACGGCCCGTTGGTGAAGTGGTTGAACACACATGCCTTTCACGCATGCATTCATGGGTTCAAATCCCGTACGGGTCACCAATTAAGCAATTAACTCACTAAAAGTGAGTTTTTTTCATGTTTACTGGCATTTGTGTTCAAGATTTAGTACAAATATTTGGTGAATGAAAATGGAAAAATATGATGTTATCATAATTGGGGCTGGGCCGGCAGGACTTTTCGCATCTTATTAATTAATAACCCAAAACCCTAAATTAAAAATCCTTTTATTAGACGAAGGAAGGCTTGTGGCCAAAAGAACTTGTCCAATGCAAAAAAACCAAAATATGCGCGAACTGTAAGCCGTGTCAAATCTTATCTGGTTATGGTGGTGCTGGAACGTTTTCGGATGGCAAATTAAATTTTATCCCTAAACTTGGTAAAAGTTACTTGTTTAAATACATGAATGAAGAAGAAGCCAACAATTTAATTGCTGATTGTGAAAAAATATTTACTAAATTTCACATGGATAGTGAAGTCTATCCCACTAATTATGATGAAGCCTTAAAAATAAAAAGTAAAGTAGCTTTAACCGGGGCAAGACTTTTACTCATAAGACAAAAACATTTAGGTAGTGATAAATTACCTGAATATATTTCCTTATTTACGAAATATTTGCAAGAACAAGGAGTAGAAACATTAGAAATTGTCACGGCTGCCGCAACTGGGCTGGTTGCCGCAAGAGACATTTTAAAACATATTTAAAAATATTTTTGAAACATAGCTAAAACTATGTTTTTTAAAATAAAAAAACGAACAACCTAAAGTTATTCGTTAAAAAACAATTTGGTGTCCCCACACGGGCTCGAACCGTGGACCCACTGATTAAGAGTCAGTTGCTCTACCAACTGCGCTATGGAGACAAATTGCACTACAATAATAGCATAAACAAACAAGAAATACAATAGAATTATCAAAAAAAGGCCACAATTACTTGGCCTTTTAATAGTTTGTTATAGTTCTTAAAGTATCTAAAAAATCATCCATTATGGTAAAATAAGTTTCATTATTAGCGCGATCTTCTTCAGTCAAAGTATTCATCATGTGTACACTTACTGTTGTTCCGTTTGTTTGCGTCGTAATTTCCTTAATATGCTCATTAGTTGGCTCAGTGTTTTTAACTAGCAAATAACGATAAGTTCCTGAATTAAAATTATTTTTTAAAGTAGTTAAACTAGCGCTATTATTTTGATAATCTTCTAAACTAATGACATTAAAACCGTAATCTTCTAGAAACTTAAAAACGTTAGATGATGCTACAATCGTATTTTGACCACGTTCTTTAGCTTCTTTAGCAATCGCTCTAATATCAGCATCCATAATTGATAATTCTTCTTTTAAATCTTCATATTTAGCTTCGATTTCTTCATTAATATACTTCGTACCAATTTGTTCTTCCAAATTATCTTTAATATTATAAGCTAACATCAAATAATTACTTGGACTTAACCATAATTCTTCCATACCATAAACTTCTTTTAAAGAATAAGCCGCATCAATAACTTTTAACTTCTTGTTTTTATTTACTAAATCTTTTGCAATCTCTTTTTCTTCTGAAGTCCCATTATAAATAAAAATGTCCCCTTTACTATAAGTAGATATTTGTAAATCAGTAACTTCATAAGAATAAACATCACTACCATTTGGATAAATAGATTGAATCGTGCGATTTTCTTCATATAAGACACTAGTTAAATATTCAATTGGATAAGCAGTCGTATAAATCGTTAAATTATCATAATTTGTACATCCAGATAACAAAAATAGGCCTAAAAAGCCAACCATAATTTTTCCTAAATTTCTCATTATTCATTAGTCTCCTTTTTTAAAGGTTGATACCCATATATACCCCCTGGACGACATTTACTAATTCTTTTAATTCCTAACTTTATGCCTTTTCTTACCCCATAATAATCGATCGCCTCAATCATGTATTCACTACAAGTAGGGATACAACGGCAAAAACTAT
>CALVQL010000036.1 GCA_944358235.1 uncultured Bacilli bacterium | reverse complement strand
GATACCGTTACGTAATACTAGAAATTGACCATCTCGCTTAGTCAGTCCTGCAAAAGACATGACAGGATCTTCGGTGCCACCATTATAAACATAAATAGTTGCTTCTGGGCCACAAAGTCCAATGTCAGCATCACCAGATAAGACGGCAGCAACGACATTATTTGCACCACTCGTCAAAACGACTTCTATTTCTAGATTTTCGAAATAACCATTATGCAAAGCTACATACCATGGAGCATAAAATGCACTATGAGTAACTTCTGCAACGACGATTTGTTTGGTATCATCATCAGAATTCTTTCGAGTTATGAAATTAATAATTACCAATGCGATGAGAATGACGATGATGCCAATTATCACCAAAATTCTTTTCAAAAAAAATAACCTCCTTTTATTTCCAATGTATTATATGAGGTTATTTGTTGTTTTGTTAATTAATGTTCTTCGTATGGGTAATAGGCGACAAGTCGAATTTTGTTTTTATTTGTGATACGTTTTATTATACTGACGATGATGATAATGATAATTAATATCGGCCAAGAATAATCGTTGAAAAAGCCACTTATCAAAGACCAATTATGGCCCATTATACGCCCTAAATATATTAAGACTGTGTTCCAAATGAAACTTCCTATACTAGTTAGTATTAAAAATTTAATAAAAGGATAGCGACTTATTCCTGCCGGAATGGAAATTAGACTACGAATTATCGGAACAAAACGATAGAAGAAGATGGACTTACTGCCGTGACGCTCAAAATTGCTAATTGACTCTTTTATCTTAATTGGATCTAATCGCAATAATTTTCCTGTTTTTCCTTCGGCAATTTTTAGTATACGTTCCTTATTTAGTAAATAACCAAGATAGTATAAGACGATAGCGCCGATTAGAGAACCAAGTGTTGCAAATATAATCATAATAAAGACATTTAAGTTAGCACTAATACTTATAAATCCGGAAAAAGATAAGATTAATTCCGAAGGAATTGGGGGAAAGATATTTTCGATGGCGATTAACATCATAACGCTGATATAGCCGTATTGACTTATCAATTTTATTATAGCTTCTTGCATAATTCCTCCAATCATCTTTTACTAATTCTATTAATTAAAACTTTCTTTTATGTCTTTGATATAATAAGGATAAATTGATTAATAAAAAAGATTTCAGCAATAAGCTGAAATCCTTTTTATAGTTTAAGGAATAGACGAAACTTTGTGTATCTTTTATCTTCATAATATTTATCTAATCTTGATTATACGTTATAAATTTGATGATATTAAATTAAAAAGACTATTACGAACATTTAAAAGTCTCGATATTTTAATTATTTACATAATATGGGATTTTTGCTATAATTCATATAGAGAATAGAGAGGTATACTGATATGGAGAAGATGATAGGTGTTATCAACAACAATTTACGTTCGGTAATTACGGGAATTAAAGAACATCGTGAAGAAACAGAGAAGAATCTTGCTGTAATCAATGCCGAAATGGATGAGAAAGTTGGTATTGCTTCGGAGTATAAAAAAGAAGTTGAAAAAGCAAGAACTATTATTTCTACTCTTGAATCAGAAATTGCTGAGTTAGAAGCAGACCTTTCAGAACTTACTTTAAAATTTGGAGCTAAGGATTTTAAGGAGATTCTTGCTGCTGGTAATAAAGAAATTAATACTAAGATTATCGAAAAACGTGCCAAGATAAGTGAGCAAAGTGAAAAGATTGTTAAGCTTAATGATTTAGCTCATAAATTAAAAGATGAACTTGTTCGTCTTAAAGAAAGACGTGTTTCGACAGAAAGAGCTTTGGATAAAGCCTTAATATTAGAAAAATATTATGAGGCACGTATCAATGAGATTATCGCATTTTCTGAAGAACATCCTGATGAATTAGAAAGAATTGTCAAGAGTGGCCCACAAGAGGAATTGAATGTCGATATGGTCGACTACGATTCTGTCGATTTAAATCAGATTGTCGATGGTTCAGTATTCGAAGAAATTGAAGAAATATCTTCATCAGAACCTACTGAGGAAATGGTAAAACAGGTGTTGAGTGAAGATGCAAAAAAAGAGGAATTAACACAAAAAGTCGAACCAGCTGTCGAACAGTCGGAGGAAAAACCGATTGATTTATCGATGACGCAACAATTGGATGATATCATATTAGCTGCTAACGATCTTTTGAAGAGAAGCGAAAGTATGAAGGTGCCGAATGAGGACGATGATGATATCGAGTATATCGATATTAATGTTCCGGATGATGAAACTGTAGATACTAAATCTCAGGAAGTTCAAACCGATAAAGATATCGAGATTCCGGCCGATGATGTAGCTAATACGATTGATTTTCCAGTAAATGGTGAAGGAGTACCTCAAGAAAATGATTTTACTCTTAATGAAACGCCACAAGAGATTGTCGATTTAGAACCAAAAGAACATGACTTTTATTCGGAGTTGCGCGAATGTAATTTGAATCCGGATAGTTTCCGTGAAGAAGACTTGGTAAGATTATCGACATCTTTTAATAAAGATAATACTAATCATTTTGTCGATGTAATGGTTAGACATCGTATACCTATAAGTCGTATATATGATGCAGTAAATCTATTGATTGAAGTAACTCCACAAAATCTCGATCAAATTCTTACATTATTAGAGAAAACGGGAGCAGGTAATTCTTCAATTTCATTGATTTTTGATGTATTAGATAAAGTTAATATTAATAAATTAGAACAAGCTATTGAAATATATCCTGATGGGGAACTTTCTCAGGTCCTTTATGAAGCAATTCCTTATAATGGCGAAAGCGATCTTATGAATAAACTCGATTTGTCGATGGAAGAAGAGGGCGTTTTACGTAGTACGGTAACAGATGATGAATTTAAGAGAATGAATATGTTTCCGGATATTATTCTTGCTAATTATGAGACCCTTAAGAGTTTACATATCGAGAATTTAAAAGATTGTATTACACGTCATCCTCGTCGATTCCTATTGAATCCGGAACGCTTTAATGCAATTTTGGATAAATATGATACCGAAGATTTGATAAGATGTATCAATAAAAATTCTGCAGTGTTAGATCGTCTATAAAGAGCTTTTGCTCTTTTTTTGTCTATTGAGTGTCAATTCGCTTGGGAAGTGATAATATATCATTGATATTTTGATATAATTATTATGATTAGGAAGTAGGTGGTACGAATGAAGCATTTTTTATCAATCGTAGTCGTTTTTGTATTGGCTTTTTTTATCGTTCCATTTACAGCTAATGCCGTTGAATATGTTAGAGTTATCGGAGATTATGTCAGTATCTGGAATACTGCTAGTAGTTCTAAGAGATTAGCACGTGTTCTTTATGGTACGGAGATGCAGGTCTTAGGAGAATCAGGTAATTACTATAAAGTTATATATGATGGGGTTAATACTGGTTATATTTCTAAAACGTATGTCTTAAAAGATAGCGAAGTCAAAGCTCAAGATGCAGCTTATTCCGAAGTTTTAAAAGCAGCAGGATTCACTGATTCGACTTATTGGCCATATCTTACTTATCTCCATCAGAAACATCCTAATTGGACTTTTGAAGCGTTACAGACGGGTCTTGATTTTTATGAAGTAGTTGATGCTCAAGTCGGGCAGAATGTCATTCAATATAGTTCGAGTTCGGATAGTGATCTTTTCTTTGATGCTTATACGAATAGTGATGAATTATATGAAGCGGGAGGATGGTATGAAGCTAATTATGATGTTGTAGCGTATGTCATGGATCCGCGAAATTTCTTGATCGAAAAGTCGATATTTATGTTTGAGGAATTACAATTTAATAGTGCCAATCAGACGTATGATTCGGTATCGACGATTTTGGGTAGCAGTAGCTATTTGAATACGACACTTGATCAGAAGAAATATTCTTATATCGATTATTTTTTGGATGCTGGAAAGACGTATAATGTTTCAGCAAATCACTTGGCAGCTCGTGTGCGCCAAGAAGGCGGAGCAGATGCCGATTACGGACCGATTACGGGAACGTCGACAAAGACTTATAATGGAAAAAGCTTAAAGGGGTATTATAATTATTATAATATTCAGGCATATGGATCTAACCCACAGGTCAATGCTTTAGCTTATGCTGCTGGTTATATTGGTGGTGATGGTACTTCTTATGGTCGTCCGTGGAATAGTCGTAGGAAAGCAATATATGGTGGAGCACAATTTATTGCGGAATCATATATAAGTGCTGGACAGTATACTCTATATCTTCAAAAATTCCAAGTAAATAAAAATGCCGATTATTCGATTAATACTCACCAATATATGACGAATATCTTTGCACCTTATCAAGAAGGTTATAATGTCAAGGATTCTTATGAAGAATTGGGTATTTTAGATGAAACATATAATTTTGTAATACCGGTTTTTGAAAACATGCCAGTTAAGACGACGATGCCATTACTCTTAAGTACTAATAATAGTGTTACGGGAATATATATAAATGGATCTTTAATAAGTAATTTCGATAGTGATATAACGGAATATGTCTATTATGTAACTGATGATACGACAAGTGCAAATGTCAGTGTAACACAATCTTCTAGTTCTAAAGTAGAAGGTACTGGTGATTATGAACTGACTGATACTTCGACAACTGTAACGATTACGGTTACAGCAGATAGTGGGGCAATTAAGGAATATGTTATTACGATTACGAAAGTAAAAGATACGACGACGATAGAAAATATTATCGATAATTTAGGTGTTAAGGTTAATGGAGGATATCTCTATGGTATTTCGACAAATTTAGCAACATCGACGATAATTTCTTCGGTACAAAAGTTAAGTCCAACAGCAACTGTAAAAGTAACTGATGCTTCGGGAAATGAGAAAAGTGATGGAGTAATTGCTACGGGTGATAAGCTTATCTTATCGACGGCTGTCAGTGGATCAGCTACTTATACTTTATGTGTAAACGGGGATTTAAATGGTGATGGCGGTGTCGACATCCGTGATTTATTACGTATTCAAAAGCATCTTTTAGAGACATCTAAGCTATCAGGAGAATACAGTTTAGCTGCTGATACTAACGGAGATGGCAAGATAAGTTCGCAAGATTTGTTGCGTATTCAAAAACATATTTTAGGAAGTATAGTTCTATAGTAAAGAGGTGAATATATGAAGAGAATAAGCTTGTTAGTTGTATTCGTAATGTTGATGTTTGTAGGTATTTATAATGTCGATGCTGCTACGGCGAGTATAAGTGTTTCAGCAAATACAAAGACGGTAAAAGTCGGAAATACAGTTAAAGTCACGGTTAAAGTTTCGTCGAGTGATTTAGGAAGTTGGGAATACTGTATTTCCTATGATTCGAGTATTTTGAAGTTAACTTCGTCGACTGCTGATGCTAGTACTTGTGTTAAAGCGGGAGTTGTGTCTTCTTTGGGACAAACGACATCTTCTGAGACCTTCACTTTTAAAGCTTTGAAAAGTGGTTCTTCAAAAGTGACTGTAAAATCTTACGCCGTTTATGCTTATTCTGATGAAAATCAGATGTCGACATCTGCTGGAAGTGTCACTATAAAGACTCAGACACAAGCGGAGATTGATGCATCTTTATCGAAAAATGCTTATTTAAGTGGAATAACTGTTGGAGAGTATCAGTTAAATCCGGAATTCGATAAAGAAACGTATGAATATAATATCGAAGTTGAAAATGAAGTGGAATCTGTCGATGTCAGTGCGACAAAAGATGATAGTAGTGCATCGGTAAGTGGAACGGGAACGATTAACTTAGTCGAGGGAAATAACCGTGTCGAGTTACTCGTCACTGCTGAAAAGGGAAATACTTTAACTTATGTCGTAAATATATATCGTAAGGAATTAGATCCTATTGCGGTTACAATTGATGGATTTGATTATACTATTGTAAGACAAGTTGAAAGTCTACCGTTATATGAGACGTTTCAACAGACGACTGTCGATTATGATGGTACTGAAATACCAGCTTTGTATAGTGAAATAACGGGATATACTTTAATCGGTGTCAAGGATGACGAAGGTAACGTAACGATGTATATATACGATTCAAAGATAACGGATAGATATGAAGAAGTTAAAAGTGGATCATTAGTTATTTATCCTTTAGCGCTTCCTGATAATGATAAATTCGCTAATTATCAAAGAAAAAGTATCGATTTTAATGGATATGAAATCGAAGGCTTTATGCTTGGGGATGATTCATCCCAAGCGATAATATATGCTCAGAATATCGAAACAGGGGATATTCGTTATTACACGTATGATCTAGAAGAAAAAACCGTTCAGAGATATTCTGATGAATTAGATGAATATTATAAAGGTCAAATAGAAAAGTATCGTTATGTGGTTTATGGCTTTATTGCGTTTACAATTTTCTTGATTTTCTTGCTTATCGTTCGCCGTCCGCGTAACAAAAAAGTTAAACGTGTTAAGGAAGTAAAAAATGTTGATTTAGATAGTGATATCAAAACAAGTATTAATACTGAAGAAATACCAGAAATAAAATTGGAAAATGATAATAAGAAAGAAGATAAAGAAGAAGAAATAGAAGACGATAAAGTAGAGGAAAGTAAGGAAGATAATGGTTTATCATCAAAAGAAGAAAAGCGGTTAAAAAAAGAACAGAAGAAGTTAGCAAAGGAAAATGCTAAGAGGGAAAGATCTAGAAAAGATTTCGATTTCTAGTTCTTTTTTTATGGTATAATACCGATGAGGTGAGCGCGTTGAAAATACTTAAGTTCGTAAAAGATAAAGGCAATAAATATAAAGTAATTATCGATGACGATGAGTATGTCATCCATGATGATACGATTGTAAAATATAGTCTCCTTATAAAAAAAGAGATTACTAAAAGTGAGTTAGATGAAATTCTTTTATATAATCAGGAGATGGATAGTTTCTATCTTGCCTTAAAATATATTTCTAAGAAAATGCGTTCAGAACGAGAAATAAGAGAATATCTCAAGAAAAAAGAAGTAGCTTCCGCTGTAATTGATAAGGTTATTGTGGCTCTTCGTAAGCGTAATTATATCGATGATGAGCGCTATATAAGAGCATATATTAATGATCAAGTTAATCTGTCAAAAAACGGACCCTTAAAAATAATTAAGTGTCTTCGCGATATGGGGATGAGTTCGGAATTAATCGATGAATACATGTCTAAAATTCCCGATACTGTCTGGCAAGAAAAAGTCGAGCATATTATTCTAAATAAGATAAAAACTAATCACAATACATCAGCTATTAACTTGAAAAAGAAGATTATCATCTATCTTGTCGGTTTGGGGTATGATAAACAAGTATGTGAGACAATTTTAAATAAGTATGATATAATAGACGACGATATCTACAAAAAGGAATATTCTAAAGCAAAACGCCAGTTGGAGAAGAAATATCAAGGATATCAATTAGAACAGAAGATAAAAGAGCGATTATATCGGCGTGGTTTTTATAATAAAAATTATGAGGAGGATTAGTAGTGAAGAATAAATATGAACGCTTGAGTCGTCAAGAGAGGAAAGAAGCGCGTCTTAGATTTCGTGACAGTGGAGATTTTGGAGCTAATTTATATAAGCGTTTGACGCGTCTTAAAGTAGTAAGTATTATTGGAATAGTATATTCGATAATAGCATTCATATGGGACTTTTATAGGGAAGCACTAGTTTGGGATTATGTCTTAGATGCGATATTGTTAGTATTCTGTGTTTGGTTTTTGTATAAATCGTTTGATCTTATGAGTAGTCGAGTAAATGCTTTTTTGATCGAAGAAAGTAAACCGGTTAAGAAGAAAAAGAGTAAAAAGAAAGAGGAAAATTAATTTTCCTCTTTTAGTTTTATGAACTTTGATTTATAAGATAATTCATGTATTTGTTATATGCATCTTCTAATTCTGAATCATACCAAGTAACTCCATAAGTATCACGAAGTTCGATTAGAGCATTGACACTTAATGAGGCATCATCACTTAGTTTTTCTTCAGCTAATGTATCTTCGATATCCTCACGGACATCATCTAAGGCATCTTTTTCTTTTTCATCAACTTTATATATGATGTGATATCCATATGAAGTCTTAACTGGTTCTAATGTATAATCGTCAACTGCCAAGTCATAAGCAGCTTCTTCAAAAGCACTTTCCATTTCGCCTTTGTTGAAATATCCTAACTCTTGATAAGTAACTTCATCATCATCTTCGTATTTTTTGAAGGCATCAGCAATCGAAGTTCCCGATTTTACGTCCTCTTGAATAGCAGCAATTGTCTCTTCAGCTCTCTTTAAAGCGGCTTCATCATCCTCGTCAGAGTCACTATCCGGTTCTATTAAAATGTGAACACAGTCGATATCTCCAACAACTTCATCGTCATAGTAATCTTCAATTTCTTTATCAGTAAGCAAAGATTTAGCATAATCTGTAGCAGCTAAGCTTTGAAGATATGATATACGAACTTGTTCTAAGTATTCATCAATAGAATTGTATCCATAAGCCATTAATTGATTATTTAAAGATTCCTCATCATAATTACCAGACTCATCGACATAGCTAGCTCGTAAAGAAGTTTCATAAGTATCGACGTACTCCTGTACTTCATCTTCACGATCGGCATATTCTTCTTCTAAGATTTTCTTGTCGATTTTATCTAAAACGACATCTAAAGCATAGGTCTCTTTGACTTCTTCCCATACTTCATCGACACTATATGATGTTCCATCACCAAATTCAATTAAAGCTTCTTGACCATTATCTAGTTTAGGAATAGACTTTCCACATCCGGTAACTAAAGATACTGTCAAAATCATGATAATTAATTTTTTCTTCATAACATCCTCCCTAACAATTAATTATTATAACATACCGCTATCAAAAATAATAGTAATTTAAGTATATAGTACTCACAAAAAGAATAATTAAGCCATACAATAAAGTGAGTAATGAAAAGGAGGGAGAATAATGAATAAATGTTGCAATAATATTTCTGGTGCTGCATTCATATTAGTACTATTTATACTACTTATTATCATAGTAGGAGCATTTTTATAGAGTGGAGGTGAAAAAACGTGAATTGTAATTCTCATTCCTCAAATATTAATGAATGTTGCAATAATTACGGCAATACGTTTTTTATTATTCTAGTATTATTTATACTACTTGCAATTATCGTAAGTTCGATATATGCGTATTAAGAGGCGGTGCCTCTTTTTTTATGGTATAATGATTAAGAGGTATTAGTAATGAAATATATAGTTGTTGTAGAAGATAGTAGTTTAGAGCGTATTTTTCTTAAAGTAAGTGATGATGTCAGTTCTTATATGAATAAGATATTAGATATCAAAAGTGATATCCGTGTTTTAGGTAGTTATAGTGATGAGTATATCATTTTGGAAGATAATATTGGTGGAAGAACTATTTCATCCGATTTAGTTGTTATAACTGTTAAAAATTTAGATAATTTAGAGGAAGATAAGTTGTTTGAAGTATTAACACATGAAACGGCACATGCTATGCGTTGGAAAGTGAATCCGGAATTTGCTGATAATTTATTTAAATGGTTGATTATGGAAGGTATTGCTACTAATTTCGAGTATAAGGCAGTAATAGATAACAAGTTAGATAATCCTCAATATTTTTTATCTGCTATTATCAGTAAATCCGATGAGGAGATAGATAGTATGTTAAGTAGACTTTCGAATAACTTAGATGATGCATCTTTTAATGCTGATGAGATCTTCTTTGGAGGTAGAGAAACTCCGAGATGGTTGGGATACATAGTTGGGCATTATTTAGTAAAAAAGTATTTGGAATTAACTGGTAAGGATATCTGTGAAGCTTATGCCGATACTTATGACGACTTCAGAAAAATACTAACAGAAAATAGAATTTTGAGTAATAAAGTAAAATAGCTGAATTTATCAATAATATATACCAAATATCATTAAGTTTTGATATAATTATAGGGAAATTGAATAGTTCACTATTTTTTTGTTTGCATAAAAGGGAATTATATGCTATTATATGGAAAATTTTATGGGCAAGCAGTGTGAAGGAGTAAGAGTAGTATGCATAGTGAAAAGGCAGTGACAGCCGATTTTAGTATCAGTAGTAGTATTTATCATGTGATTAAGAGATCTTTTGATATTATTGTATCAGCATTAGGACTAATTATTAGTTCGCCGATATTCTTAATAGTAATTATTGCAATTAAGTTAGAAAGTAAGGGACCGGCAATTTTTACGCAAGAAAGAATTGGTAAAGATGGAAATACTTTTAAACTTTATAAGTTTAGATCGATGGTTATGGATGCCGATAAAATCTTATTTGATTTACTCGAAAAAGATTTGGATATGACTAGAGAGTATAAACTAAATAAAAAATTAAAAAATGATCCACGAATTACTAAAGTTGGTAAATTTATAAGAAAGACGTCAATTGATGAATTACCACAATTAGTAAATGTGTTGTTTGGAGAGATGTCTTTAATTGGTAATCGTCCATATTTACCTCGTGAAAAAGAAGATATGGGTAAGTACTATGATGATATTGTCAAAACGAAACCGGGAATTACAGGTTACTGGCAAGTATCTGGTAGAAGTGAGACGACATTTGAAGAAAGACTTAAGATGGAAGCTGAATATTCTAATCAAAGTTCGATGAAGCTTGATTTGAAAATATTTTTTAAGACATTTATCGTCTTATTTAAAGGGCAATAGAAGAATAAAAGGGATGCAGATTAACTAGAAGATCATGTGCAAAGTAAAATTGTCTGCATATGATCTTTTTTTAGTAAGGAGGAAGTAAAGTGAGTATAGATATTATATGTCCTCTCTATAATGCTGGGGAATATATCGAACAATTTGATAGCTCTTTAAGAATGCAAAAGAACGTGACGATAAATGATATTAAATATGTACTAACTGAAAGTTCGGATAATACTGAAGAAATCTTAAAGAAGAATAATATATCTTATAAAAAAATTCCTAAAAGTGATTTTTCTCATAGTTTGGTTCGTGAAAATGCAGCTATGACTAGTAATGCAGATATTTTAGTATTTGTCACTCAAGATGTCGTTATCGAACGAGATGACTGGCTTTATAATTTAACAAAAGATATCGACGATGAAATTGTTGCAGCATATTCTCGTCAATTGCCAAAGTATAATAATATCGAAAAATATACTCGTGAGAGAAATTATCCGGATATTTCGAGCATTGTTTCAAAAGATGATTTATCTCGATTAGGACTTAGAACTTTTTTCTTTAGTGACGCTTCTTCTGCTATTAAGCGAAGTGTGTTTGTCGATTTAAAAGGATATGATGCTAAAGATTTGCCTATTAGTGAAGATATGTATATTGCTTATAAAATTATAATGGCAGGATATAAGATTAAGTATTGTGCTGATTCAGAAGTCATTCATTCTCATAAATTTACTTTAAAGCAGATTTATGATCGTTATAAATTGACAGGCAAATTTTTTAAAGAAAATAATTATTTAGATAAATATGGGACAACATCAAGTGGAGTCGATTTGGCAAAATATGTTTTAAAGCGAATTTTGCAAGAGAAAAGATTTCATTTGTTATTTCGCTATCCTTTTGATATGGCAGCAAGACTATTTGGAATGAAAG
>CALVQL010000035.1 GCA_944358235.1 uncultured Bacilli bacterium | reverse complement strand
AATTTCTTGAATAGTTCATATGTTGCTTCACCTAGACGTTCAGCAGTTTTTAAAAGACGACACGGTAATTCGAATTTAGTAAGATAATCATTTAAACTATGACAATCTTTTTTTACCATTAATTCATCGCTTACTTCATCCAAACTTTCTTTTTTCCCTTCATCTGAAAGCCATTTCTGTACCAATTTTACAGATAAAGAACCATCTAAGTGCAAATGAAGAACAACTTTCGGCATATCTTTTATATTCATATCATCACCATACAATCATTTTAACACAAACTTATCTTATTTGCATGGATTTAATAATATTGGAAAAATTTTCAAGATTTCTTCCCCTTTATACAATAATTCCGAATATAAAGCCGGATCAAATTGTTTTTTTATCGCTATATTCAAAAAATTCTTTATTTTTTCTTCCATAAAATCAGCAACTCAACATATTATAATACTGTTTCAAAAAAAAAACTAACTATCGTTAGCTAGTATATTAAAATCGTTATCCATATAACGAATATCTTACAAAAGTGGTGTCCGCGGCGTGATTCGAACACGCGACCGTACGCTTAGAAGGCGTATGCTCTATCCAGCTGAGCTACGCGGACGATAAGCCATTTCACATGACTCCTACATTATAATACACAAACAAAATAATTTCAAGTCTTATTTAAATAAGACTCCAAAAAACGATACTATTACTTGTATAGCTTTATTTGCCGTATACCCAATAGCTTCACTTACATCCTCACCAAAATTCGAAACACCATTTGAATAATCAACAGTCTCTTCTGTAATATAATCACCAACATCGACCTCTTTACCAGATAAAACATCCTTTTCAAATTGCGCAATTTGCTCTTCGGTATATAAAGTTTTATCCTTATTAATGTTTTCGACATATCCATTCATACTTATCGAATATAGACACAAAAACATTATAAAGAAGACAAATAATGCTCTAAAGAATAAATTATAACCCTTTTTCTTTTTTTCTTCCATTATTCCAAGACGTAATTAGCGAGGACGTCAGCTAAGACATCAACGCTATTACTAACCTCCTCCATTGTATTATTAGGTCCTCCCAATTCAATCAGAATCGCATTTGTGGCAAGATCTTGATTATAACTACTACTTTCTCTAACATATATGCCTCTACTGAGTCCATTATTAATATTTTTCAACAGTTTATTTAAATCACTACTTACTTGATAATTTTCTTTATAAGTCTCATGTTTAGCACCTATGACAAACATTATCTTAGCATAAGCTTTTTCTTCATCGACAAATGTCGAAGCATCTTTGTCTGCTGAATCTCTATGCAAATCGATATATAAAGCCATTTCGTCAGACATGTTTTTTTCCATTAATTCGCGTGTAATTTTATATGAATCGTTATAAGAAAGTCCTCTCGACTTTAAAGCATCACTTATATCCGTCGACTCTAATAAAACGTCGACTCCTTTTTTTTCTAGTTTATCCTTCAACAACTGAGCAGCTTCATAAATATTTCCATCTGTATATTCTTCAGTTTGATGAGTATTGTAAATATAAATTTGGGGCTTAGTAACACCAGTTTCATTAAAAGCCGGCATATCGTCTTCGCCACTTCCAAGTTCTCCTGTAGACGCATTAGATTTTCGATAATTCAATCCTAATGAAAGTAATAATTTTTCTTTATCAAAATTAAAAAAATTAATATTATCTTTGACATCATTTAATACATAACTAATGGACCCATTATCGAGCATGGAAATATTTACAAACAGCGAAAAGACGATTAATACTAACCATCCCCAAAAACCAAAATGTTTCTTCTTACGTGCTTTAAATCGCCTTTTCATAATATCACCACTAAGATTATATGGCACAAAAGATAAAAAAAATGTAAAAAAGAAGATTAATTAAACTGATAAAATAAATGTAGACACATAAAAAAAGTGAAGCGAACCATTTGGGGTTCACTTCACTTTTAATCTACTTTTTTAACTGTCTACTTTTTATTGACTAGTTCAAATTAATCTTCTTTTTTTAACGCAACAGTTATATTTTTTTTCATGTTATCGATAATCTCTTGATCAGTTAATTCTATATAATCATCAATAGAACTTAACGATAAATTATCGATTAAATTCTCACTTATTAACTTACATATAAGTTGACTTCGACCTTGAGACAATAATTTATGTACACAATTTAAAAGCTCATCACCATCAGCAAGCATCAAAACATAAGCAAGGTATCGCAAATTAACTTCCTCCAACAATTCTAAGTTTTCGTGATTTAAAATAGTCTTATCGATTTTAGCATTTATTAAAAAAGCAATTAAAATTTTTAAACCGCCTTTAAAATCGACAAATACAATATCCAGTAAATCAAAAGAATTGCTCTCAATTAATTCGACGACGAACTCTCTTTCGGGATAAGTTAAACTCGCATACACATCATCTAAAAAACAATCCTTGTATTTTTCTTCCCCGGTCTTTATAGTATTATATATATCATCGATAACGATTTTCGGAAGATCTTTGTATTTACGGTTAGCGATTATTCCGTTATGTTCAATATATTTAATAGCTTCGTTACCTAAGGCCATTGTCTTATTATAAAACGATACTACCCCACTATTAGATTTTGTAGCTTCATCGCTATTAAGATAAGCTGTTATAAAAGAAGATAAAATAGTATCTGGATACTTCAAGACCGTTTCCGATAATATCATCTTTATCGTATCAGAATCAAATCTCTTTTCTAATTCGAATATAAAAACTCTAATACTTTCAAAATTATTTTCGCACTTGCGTAATAAATCAGTATTTTCAAGCATGTTTTTTCTTATAGTTTCATCGGTAAAATATTTAACGAATAATGGATATTTCTTTTCGAAGTTATTCTTTTTCTTCATTTTTATCCCTTCCTACGAATTTATATAATACTAAAAACGTCATTTTTTGTCAAATAAAAGGGTACTTAATGTAAAGTACCCTCGTATATTAATCATCGATATATTTATTGTATTTAGTAAACTCCGGATCTTTATCCAGTTTAGTAGAACTTAGCTCTTTAAACAATTTCTTTTGAGTATGATCCAATTTAGAAGGAATTATAACATTGATAATACCGTAGGCATCACCTTTGCGTCCGGTTTTCTCATCGTCAACACCCTTACCACGGAATTTAAACTTATCCCCATTTTGCGTTCCGGCAGGTATATCCGTAACAATCGTTCCTTGAATAGTAGGAACCTCCTTCTTACATCCTAAAACCGCCTCAGAAATCGTAAGTGGGATCTTAACATAAACATCTTTTCCATCGCGCTGATATATCTCATGTTCTTTGACTTTAAATTCAACATATATATCACCACGAGTTCCACCATTAGCACCAGCTGATCCCTTACCAGAAAGACGTAAAGTATCACCGGTTTCTACACCTCTTGGAACGCGCATTTTAATAGTCTTATCTTTATTCACAATTCCACGGCCCGAACATTTTTGACACTTTTTACGGAAGGTAACTCCACGGCCCTGACACTCCGGACAAGTGCTTTCAGATTGGAATATACCAAACATCGTTCTCTGCTCATTTAATACTCGTCCACGACCATTACAATTAGAACATGTTTTCTCATCAAATCCTCCAGCACCACCACACTCTTCACAAGCATCATCGATATTAACTTTAAAAGATTTCTCAGCACCATAAACAGCTTCTTCAAAAGTCAAAGTCATATTGACTAATTTATCAGCACCTTTGGACTTCTTTTTTCCTCTACTACGTGTTGAAGAACCAAATGCACCACCCATCATCTGTTCAAAAATACTTCCTAAATCGAAATCATCAAAATTAAATCCTTCGAATCCACCAGAGAATCCTCCAGCGCCTTGTTCAAAGGCAGCATGTCCGAATTGATCATATTGACGACGCTTGTTAGCATCGCTTAAAACAGCATAAGCTTCACCAATCTCTTTAAATTTATCCGCAGCACCAGGTTCTTTATTTACATCAGGATGATACTGCTTAGCTAACTTACGAAATGCTCTTTTTATTTCTTCATCAGTTGCATTCTTACTTACACCCAATACTTCATAATAATCTCTCTTGCTTTCAGCCATCTTATCACCTTCTTTACTTTAATAATTCATAAAATTTTGCAATTGCATCTTCAAACATATCTATAGCGATTTGATATGGTGCATCATCTTCCATATCGATACCTAATACCTTCAACGAATCGATTGGATCCATAGAATCACCAAGAGTCAAAAATTCAGCAAATTTCTCTTTTATGCCATCTTCCTGAGTTAACAATTTATGAGCTAAATTACAAGCACCGACAATACCTGTCGAATAACAGAAGACATAATATCCCCCTCCCATAAAGAAGTGTGGAATACCAGCCCATCCAGTAGAATTTTGTGATTCTAACATATCTCCATAGAAAGGTTTCGATATATCACGCCATTCATCACATAAATCTTTAGATGAAAGTGCTTTACCATCTACAATAGCTGTATGAATAGCTTCTTCGAATAAAGCTTGCCGTATTGCTCCAAAGAAATTACCTGCAAAAGTTTTGATGAAATTCATCAAGACTTCCTTCTTTACTTCGATGTCATCTTCTTCTTCCAACATCTTAAACGAAAAATAAATTTCATTATTCAAAGAGGCCACTTCAGCACAAAAAGTCGATTGATAAACATATTGCGGGGGTTGTGTCTCGATTATTCGATACTGATTGACAAAATGTCCTAATTCATGACAAAGAGATGATACATCCAATATTTTATCTTGAAAATTTCCGAATACACGAGGCTTAGCATACGGAATATAAGCGCTATACCATCCAGTTGCTTTATTTTCATTAGGTACAAAATCAATACAATGATTATCAAAAGCATATTTTAATATTTTAACGTAATAATCTCCATATGCTGAAAAAGTTTTTAAGATTAAATCCTTAGCATCTTCAACAGTATATTTCTTATCACTTCCATTAACTAAAGGAGCTGATAAATCATACGGTTTAAGTTCATCGACACCGAGACAATCCTTAATCAACTTAAGATATCTTTGGTATGCACCACAATTCTCTTTAGTAAATTTCTTGATTTTTTCATAAACTTCACGGCTAATAGCCGATTCGTTTAAAGTCTGCTCCAAATAAGAATTATAATGACGATGTTGGGCTTCCATCTCAATTGCTTTTAAATATCCCAAATAATTAGCTGTTAAACTATTTATACTACGGTTATACGCTTCACATTCTCTATCATATACTTGCTTTCGTACATTACGCTCTTTACTCCGAGAATATTTGGATAAATTACTAGCAAGTAACTTGACCTCATTACCATCTTCATCAGTAATAGTTTTAAAATCCATTTCAATATCGCGGATAAACGAAGATGAGTCTCTAAAACTTGTCGCAATATTACCAATTTCCGTCAAAGTAGATTCCTCATGAGGATCTAAGAAATGTGGCTTTAGACGATATAATTCTTTAAAGTAACGTTCAAACTCTCGAAGTTCTTCCTTTTCCTTCATAAATTGTTCAATGACATCATAATCACTTTCCAATAATTCAGGATGTACGAAAGAAGTTTTGACATTATATTTAGCAAAGTAATCATGAATCATATTAGTATATTTCTGAGATTCAGTTTCAGAAAGATCTTCATCACTTTTCAAAAAAGTGTAAAAATTTAGTCGTTCTAGTAATTTTTCAACTTCTCTTTGGTCTTTAAGAAATTCAAGCAAACTATCTGAACTATCGAGCAAATGTCCTTTATATCGCGTCAATGCCTCTATTTTATCATCGATATGTTCTATATCTTTTTTCCATTCATCATAATCAGAATATAATTCGGTTAAATCCCATTTATATTCAGCTTTAACTTGTGATCTTTTCATTAAGTATCCTCCCCAAATGATTATATACAAAATTAATGGGGAAGTAAATCCCCATTAATTTGTTATTTTTCGACAAATTCAGCTTCAGATACTTCCTCTTCATCATCATCTTTGTTAGTCTCGTTATCAGCATTAGCTTGAGCTTGTTTAGCTGCCTCTTCATAAACACGACCAGCTAATTCCATAGCTTTTTCATTTAACTTAGTCGTTTTATCCTTAATGTCATCGATATCATCTGTTTCAATAGCTTTCTTGACCTCGTCAATACGTTCTTCGACTTCTTTTTTCTCATCGTCACTTAACTTATCACCTAAGTCGCGAATTGCACCTTCAGCAGCAAATACTGCCTGCTCAGCATCATTTTTAGCATCAGCAGCCTCTTTACGTTTTTCATCAGCTTCTTTGTTAGCTTCTGCTTCCTTCATCATACGATCGATTTCTTCATCAGTAAGATTAGTATTAGAAGTAATAGTAATCTTCTGTTCTTTTTGTGTTCCAAGATCTTTAGCTTTGACATTTACGATACCATTGGCATCGATATCAAATGTTACTTCAATCTGTGGCACACCTCTTCTTGCAGGAGGAATATCCGTAAGTTGGAATCTTCCTAAAGTTTTATTATCATCAGCCATTGGTCTTTCACCTTGAAGAACATGGATATCAACTGCTGGTTGATTATCAGCGGCAGTTGAGAATACTTGACTCTTACTTGTTGGAATAGTCGTATTACGTGGAATCAATACTGTCATGACATTACCTAAAGTTTCGATACCTAAAGATAAAGGCGTTACATCTAGTAAGACCAAATCTTCAACTTCACCAGTTAAAACACCACCCTGAATTGCTGCACCCATAGCAACAACTTCATCTGGATTAACTGATTTATTAGGTTCTTTACCAAGTTCTTTTTTAACCAATTCTTGAATGTAAGGAATACGAGTTGATCCACCAACTAAGACAACTTGATCGATGTCGCCAGCTTTTAACTTAGCATCTTTTAACGCCTTACGTACTGATTCCAAAGTAGAATCGAACAAATCTTTATTTAAAGCTTCAAATTTTGCACGAGATAAATCAATCTCAAAGTTTACTGGATTTCCATCAACTTGCGCAATAAATGGAAGACTAATTGTCGTTGTCGATGCATTAGATAAGTCTTTTTTAGCCTTCTCAGCTTCGTCTTTTATACGTTGCATAGCCATCTTATCATCTTTAACATCGGCTTTTGTTTCCTTCTTAATTTCATCAACTAGCCAATCCATAACACGTCTATCGAAGTCATCTCCACCTAGACGATTATTACCAGAAGTAGACTTAACTTCAAATACTCCATCACCTAACTCAAGGATAGAAACATCGAACGTTCCACCACCTAAGTCATAAACCAAAACCGTTTGAAGTTTATCTTGTTTATCAAGACCATAAGCTAAAGCTGCTGCTGTTGGTTCATTGACAATACGTTCAACTTCCAAACCAGCAATCTTACCAGCATTCTTAGTTGCTTGTCTTTCAGCATCATTAAAATATGCCGGTACAGTAATAACTGCTTTTGTTACTGGCTCACCTAGATAAGCCTCAGCATCCTTCTTTATCTTCATCAAAATCTTAGCACTAATTTCCTCAGGAGTATATTTCTTACCATTTACCTCGACTTTTTTATCTGTACCCATAAGTCTTTTTATTGAAGCAATCGTCGCATTAGCATTTGTAACTGCTTGTCGTTTAGCTTGAATACCAACTAAGACATCGTTACCTTTAAAAGCAACAACAGATGGTGTTGTACGATCTCCTTCACTATTAGTAATTACAGTAGGTGTTCCACCTTCCAAAACAGCACAACAACTATTTGTCGTACCTAAATCTATACCTATTATTTTTCCCATAACAATCTTCCTTCCTTATATATTATTCACTAACTTTAACCATTGCTGGTCGTAAAACTCTATCTTTGTATTTATATCCTTTTTGTAGAACTTCGATAATAATTCCTGGCTCAACATCATCAACCTTATCTGTAAGAACAGCTTGATGTACTTCTGGATCAAAGACAACATTATCAGCAGGTATTTCTGTAACCTCATTTTCATTTAGGATATTTAATATGCTCGTATAAATCATACTAAATCCCTTCAAGAACTCTTTGTTTTCCTCTGTTTCCAATTTTAAAGCTCTTTCAAAATTATCGACAATCATCAAAAGATCCTTTAAGATATCCTCATTTGCATATTTTTTTATTCCTGCAACTTCATCTTCTTTGCGTCTTTTGAAATTCATCATTTCAGCTTGAATACGTAAACACTTTTCACGTTCTTTTTCAAGTTGCTCTGTAAGTTCTGCAATTTTCTTATTTTCTTTTATTTTATGATTTGATTTACGCGAAGCACTAACTTTCTTCGTTTCCTTTTTATCATTTTTTTCTGTTTTTTCGTTTTCTACCTTTTCCTCTTTACTTTCTTTTTTTACATCTTTTTCTTTCATAATACCCTCTTTCCTATAGATCATTTTTCGATATAATTTTTAAGGAAATTAAGTAAAGTAACTACCTTATCATATTCCATTCGTTTCGGTCCGATGATAGCAAGTGTTCCTTCATCATTTCCTACACTATAATGCGTCTTAATAATCGTTACATCTGAATCAAATTCTGTTTCTTCACCAATATAGATGCTTATTCCCTCATCTCCAGTCTCAATACGCTTTACTAATTCGACATCTTCAAGTTTGGCAATTATATCTTTGATCTTATTGGGCTCATTATATTCTGGTAAATCCAAAATATTGGTCTTACCACTAAAGAATATATCAGAACTATTCATTGTAAAATCATGGAAAGCTGTTGAAAAGAAATTACAAACTTCTTCATATTTCTCGATAACATTTTTTATGCGAGGCTTAATTTCTAACTCCAATCGTTCGCTTACCTTATCAAGAGGTGTTCCAACTAATGCTCTATTTATTATCTCACATGTTTTTGTCAGTTCACGAATATTGATATTAGGCGGAATATTCACTTGTTTATTTTCAACATATCCCCTATTAGTGATCAATACAGCAACTACTCTTTGTTCATCACCATCGTCATCATCCAAAGGTATTATACTTATCTGTTTTAAAGTATTATTACTTTTAGAAGATCCTATAACGACACTAGTATAATGTGTTATATCGCTTATGATTTCCATACATTTCGTTATAGCGTCTGATACAACCAAACTATTATTGGAAAGTATCGTCTGTAGTTTTAAGACATCTTCTCCTGTCATCTCTTTTGGTTGCATAAGATGATTTACATAATACTTATAACCCTTTTCCGATGGAATACGACCACTTGAGGTATGTTCCTTTTCAATCAATCCCAAATCTTCTAGCATACCCATATCATTACGGATAGTCGCCGAAGAACAATTAAATTTGTCTACCAAAGATTTAGAACTAACCGGTTTAAAGGTCTTAATGTAAGTTTCTACAATTTCCTTTAATAATTCCTCTTGTCTTTCACCCATGATATCACTCCTAGCACTGTATATCCTCGAGCGCTAATGTAAGTATATCTCATTAATTAGCACTTGTCAATAAAGATTGCTAATTTTTCCTCAAAAAAAAATACATTAGCTATTTATAAGATATTCCAGCATTTAAAAAAAATGAAAAAATACTAGATATTCTAGTATTCATAAGTCCCATGTAATTTAGTTAATTGCTCAGTTGAAAGCGGTTCTATCTCCCAAGTATCATCAACTTTGTTTAGATTAAGAGTTAAAGTATAATCGACCGTATCAGAAGTATCTAAAAGTTTATCTATTCTATACTGAAAATATTTAGAAAAATCGATATCTCCATCATCATCCAAGAATTCAGTATTATTAGATGTAAAGTATTCTTCAGATTCTTTATTAGTCTTATAATAATCATACACAGTTATCTGAACATCAACAGTAGCTTTATCTCCATCAATTTTCTCATCTTTGATTTCATATTTTAAATTACTATACTGACGAAGATATATTTCTCGATAATCTTCCTTAGTATCATCATCCAAATCTTCCGTATCCAGATAATCATTTAATTCATTGACGACTGCTGTATCATTATTTTTATACTTATTCAAGAATTTCGTAACAGCATCTTTAGGGGATGAACTCATAAGACTACAACCAGTTATACACAACATTAAAATTAAAAGTAATGTTAATCCTCTCTTTTTCATCATATCTCTCCTCATTCCTATTATCTTCAATTGAAAAATTTTTATACATAAAAAAGAAGCTAATTAATTAGCTTCTTCTTCACCTTCATAATTCTCTGAATCGAATTCGACATCATCAAAATCGCCATTTACAACTTTATCAGCTACGATATCCTTAAATTCCTCGATTAGTGTATCATAAAGTTCTTTGTCATTTACATTTTTAAGGAACTCTTCTTCTCCTGATTTCATAGCTTCGAAAATCAAGAACTCATCAGTAGGAGTCTCATCCTCCAAAACACCGACAGCATAAACATAAGTTTTAGCATCTTTTTCAAGCTGTTCTAACAAAAGATATTCTTGGCCATTCTCTAATGTTACAATATTTCCAACTTCAATCATTATAAACTACGACCCCTTCCTATATTTCTTACACAATTTTCTTTATTTTCATCTGTAAAGAGCGTATTAGCAGGCAAATCAGGATTATCAATACGATCTACCCCATGCATATCACGCTCTATTCTAACACCTCTTTGCCACTCTTCTTCTGTAAAGTCATTAGGAATAGCATTATCCAAAATAAATTGTCTAATCTGTTCATCAGTATATGGAGCACGACCATTATCATATACTTGCTCATCATCTTGAGCAACACTGCCCTCTTCCATAGCATTTACAACTTCACGAGCATCTCTAACCTCTGGAACAACCTCGCGCTCCAAAGCACGATTTAGGTCTTCAGCATTTTCAAAAGATACATCTTCCGCTTCACTTGTAGCATTTTGAGAACCCACATTCGGATTTTCACTAGATTGTACTGAAGCAGTTCTGTTGTTACGGTTAAATGCTCGACTAAACCAGTTACCAACATTATCTGGAGTAGATGGTCTAACATGTTGTTCTTCTCGTTCCGGAGTCGGAGCTTCTGGAGTAATTGTAGGTTCAACATTTTGCTCGGAATCCGCCATATTAACTCGATGTTCAGCTGTTTCCCTCAATTCATCTTCATCTATATCTTCAATGTCAGCATTTTCAACATCAACATCTCTATTTCTATTCTTTTTAAATTTGCTAAACGGATTTAAGTTAAAAGCCTTTCTTTCTTTAGAATTTTGAATACCACCAACAGAATCGAAAGCACGAGCCAAATTATCAACATTAATTTTCTCAAGATTTCGAAGATTTAATTCTCTTAACGATTCGGCACGATTGCCTAAGCCACGATGCGCATTATCAAAGGCTTCTGCTAATTGAGTATTCAAATCATCATTTAAACGATCCACATCTTCATTTATATTTCCTTGATCAATTGCAGTTATTCTAACCTTTTCATTATTATCTCCCCAAATATAGAAATAACAATCACCCGTTTTTTCATTACACTCTAATTCAACATCGTTACGTTTAGCAATGCGTTTTAATTTATGCTTTATCGCATTTCGCTGAATTAAATCCATTACATCAGCAGTTCTATCGACAACAGCAGCTACTGCCACAGTTCCAAGGCCAACTGCCGGAACAGCAAAACTACTGGTTAGAAAACCTAATCCAACAGCAGCGATAGACACGAAAGTCGAGAAATTTCTGAATTTATTACGACGAGCATTACGTGCAGCAATTACTTTTAATCTAGGATCATTTTCCGGATTTGGAGTATGTACCGGTTCAGGTTCAATAGGTGCAGGATATTGTGGTGCTGGTTCAGGTTCTGGAGTCTGTCCAGGTTCTGGAGTTTGCTCAGGTTCTGGAGTCTGTCCAGGTTCTGGAGTTTGCTCAGGCTCTGGTGTTTGTCCAGGCTCTGGAGTTTGCTCAGGTTCTGGTGTTTGTCCAGGTTCTGGAGTTTGCTCAGGTTCTGGAGTCTGTCCAGGTTCTGGAGTTTGCTAAGGTGCACCAACATGTCTTAGAATATCAGCCTCTGCCAT
>CALVQL010000034.1 GCA_944358235.1 uncultured Bacilli bacterium | reverse complement strand
GAAATAGAGATATCCTTCTTCGCATAATAATTTAAATAATCCAAATAGAACTTGCGATTAATAGCTTTTATTTTTGAAATATCAGCTCCTAATTCTTGTGATACATCTTCCGGCATTTTGCCTTCGATATAACGTTTCTTTACAATCAAACTTTCATTGTCATCATCAGCTAAATTTTTAACTTTTAACAATTCGTTAACTTTCTCAGGGTCGAGAATATTTATATCTATTATTCCGTAACGCCATGCATCCATTTTCTTTATGGCATCTGTTATGATGTTAGAAACCCGACTTATGCTATTAATTTGTAATAAATCAGAAATTTCACTATGAGTTTTTCCTTCACATAAATATAATCTTAATACTTTTCTAGTCTCTTCTGTCATGAGATAGCGCGGATCATCGACAAAAGTTATATATATATTTCTGTCTGAGATTACGACATTTCGATTCTTATCGTAAAAGATGTTTCGAACACGTTTTAGTGTCTGATATAAACGTGAATGAACAACAACTACATCACACCCTAATTCACATGCAATTTCATTAATCGTCTGGGGAGCGCGATCGATGCCATAGCGCCTTTTTATCAGTTCTTGTTCTTCTAAAGAAAAGTTGTATTTTGGATCAAAAACTATTTCCGTTATTTCATCTAATGATAAAGTATCACTAAAATAATCGTCCAAATGATAATATAGGCGCTCTAAACGTTGAACATATTTACTTAGTTGATTTTGTAAATTCGATTGATCGCTGGAGTGTTTTCCCGTTATAGAAGAAAAGAATGTGTTTTCAAGATATTCCGCAGTTTTAGATTCAAAGGCATCAAAATTATTTTGGAAAGTTTCATAAAGAATTCCTAGCGGCAGATAGTTCGGTTGATTGACATTCAATATTTTGCAATTAATTTTAGCGGTGATAAGTTCGATGTCAGATTTTGAAACATCCTTTGGCGATTCAAAAAAAACATTTGTAAGGTATTCAATTTCGGATTTGCTTAATATTGACTCTGCTCGCTTAAGGATTTTCTCAATAGTTGATAATGATAATTTTGATGTCGTTTTTTCAATTTTATGTAAATCTGCATATCTAGGAGTCAATTCTTCACCTAAAGAAAAAATATTCTTTAAAGAATACTCATCTTTTAACCGGTCGCGAGCTATCAGATATCCATGTGTTCCGGAAAACAAATCGCGGTATTTTGTCATTATGTTTCGGTAGTCAGTAATAAAACTATCATTTGCCAAATTATATATTGTTTTTATGTAATCCGGAGTTTGTTTTTGATACCACAATGTATAGACTAAAAAGTATTCGTAATCACTTAAGTGTAGTTTTAAATATAGTAAAATAACCATTATTCGAAAATCCATAGGAGTTATCTTTTCATTAGTTTTAATATTCTGGCGTTTTATATTCCTATCAGACAATCTTCGACGTAGTTTTTCGAGAGCTTTTTTCTCGACGATATTTACCGCTTGATGTGTAAGACCTAATATCTGTGAAACTTCACGTCTACTGACCTTGGAAGACTGAAAATATAATTGATAGATAATATAATATTCATAAGAATTGAGAATATCTTTAGCTTGGTGCATTATTTCCGTACCTAAAACGTTATTTTCGATCTCTTCATATCCTGTTTCAAAATAAGGAATTGTTTCTCCGATTTCTTTTTCATCGTCATCACTTACTTGATCGCTAAACGAACGTATTGATATGATATTTTTTTCGACGTTCAAAATATTGTTGTATTGATTTTCGATAATTTTCAACGCCCTTTGCGTCTCAAGTGCCGTTGGATAACGTGCATATTTATTATAAAAAGCAGTCTTATAACGACTATAAGAATTATAAAGGCCTTTCAAATTTGATGAGATATGAACAAGATTTCCTCGTTGATTTATGGCATTCAAGATATAGAATTTAATCATGGGAATAGCATAAGTCGAAAAACGATTACATTTTTGATAATCGAAATTTTCAGTAGCCTTTAGTAGTCCTAAATTCCCTTCTTGAATTAAATCAAAAAATTCATAAGCACTAGAAAAACGAATATAGTTCTTTGCGACATAAACGACAAGTCGCAGATTAGCTTCCACCATTTTTTTCTTAGCATCCTCATCGCCTACAGCAATTCTTTTGGCGAGGCTAATTTCCTCATCTTTACTTAAAAGCGGAATTGAGCCAATCTCCGAAAGATATTTTTTTACAGCATCTTTAACCTCATTAGAGTAAGAAAAAGCAGCGATTAATTGGTCCTCTTGAAGCTCATCAGTTTGTATTTCTTCCATAAAAAATCACCGTGATTATTATTATATACATAATTGGACAAATAAAAAACCTCTTTTTGAGGTTTTTGTAACATTTTATTTATTATCCATTGCTGAGAACAGATTTATCATAAACTTATCTTTTTCGGCATTAGCTTTAGAAATCATTACACCTTTATAAGTGCTTAACTCCGCGACATGGCCTTCTAACAAAATATCTCGAGGCATTATCGTTTCGAGCATGACAATATTTTGATCTTTATATACAATATAGCGCAACTTAACTTCGCCATGCACTTGTTGAAATAAGTGATCACTCGGCAATTTCAACTCATAAGTCTCTGTATTGTTCTTCTTATCAGACGACATTAACTCTCCGATGAATTCACCATTTCGAAGTGATGGATAATATTCGAAGTTTAACTTTTTAAAAGCAAGCATATTGTATTTTTTCAAAGCTCGTTCTAACTTCTTATATTCGTTTTCGTTGATATAATCGAGAATAAATCCTTTCATATTATTTCCCCCTTATTCCTTAACTATATTTATATTGTATCATTTTTCGATAAACATGTCAAATCAGAGTAACATATATGTTCTTTTAGTGACAATTAGTTTACCATAGCGACAATTTATTTGTCAAGCTATTTACTGAATATCATATTATTTAATATGAGTGATCAAGAGAGAATCGACGTTTTAAAACGTGAAAATATTATTTGGGTTATCTATATACTTTTTGCAATATTTGGTACAAAAGCAAATAACTTAGAAGTCGCCGATTTATATAACGGCAACAACAAAAATGAGAAAAAGTATCGAACTATTAATATAATCATTTTCATTGTTGCTGTTTTCATATATATATATTTTACGACACTAGCCTATAAAGTTTATCAAAAGAATAAGAAAACAACAACTTTTATGGTATTTGTAGGTAGCTTTTTAATACTTATCGGCGGAATCTTATTTTTGATAGCAGAAATGCTAGATAGTGAAGCAATGGTCCCCGACGAAATTTAAGAAGCCGTAGTTGTTTCTTCATCGCTTTCAATAATTGGTTCAACACCATTTAATAGATTTGATAAAGCTTTACTGGCTTTGGCAACCGATTCATCATCAGGAATAATAACCGATGATTTGGCAGATCCTAAAGAGTATGTTGGCATTCTGGAATCTTCGCCAGTTACGCTAATAGTTTGAAAATTCCATGTTGGAGATTTCGAAAGCTGTCTTTTACTAAATTTATATATTTCATTTGCTGTCATATTAGTCGTGACTTTGCCATCTAGAGCAGCAAGTAATTCGGAATAGTTCGTCAATATTTTAGGACTTAAAGCCTTGTTAATTATGGCTTCTAAGATAAGCATTTGGTTTTCGCCACGTTTTCTATCCCCTATCGTCTTACGGTGACGGGCATAAGCGAGTGCTTGTTCGCCATTTAGAGTTTGTGTTCCTTTGTTCAAGCATATTAAATCACCTGAAGCGAACGAACGATTAGAATCCTGTTCACAAAAATTAAGAGTAACATTGACTTTTATTCCATCGAGGGCATCGACAATTTTGACAAATGAAGTGAAATTTACCCGTGCATAATAATTAATGTCGATACCATATAATTCGTTTAAAGTATTAATCGATTCTTCAATTCCGTAAAGTCCAGCATGTGTTAGTTTATCCTTTTTCCCTTTGCTTGCTAATGTAACATAATAATCTCGTGGTGTATTAACTAATAAAACCTCATGAGTTTCCGGATTAACCGCTAAAAGAATATTCACATCACTACGAGCTTTACTCGCAACATTACCTTTAGTATCAATTCCACTTATATAAACAATAAATGGATCCTTTGTAATATCGACATCACTTTTAATAGTTTCAACCATACCAACAATATCAATAGTATCGATAAGTCGTAAGTCTTGATAAATACTTTCGAATTCATCTTCCATGACACTTTCATAGGATGTTTCAACCAAAATAGCATCCGTTTCGGAAGATTCCAAACTGTTTAAAAGTTGCTCGAGAGTTTCGCTATAGTCGTTTTCGACAGTTACCTCTTCTTCGACTTTACTAAGAGCTTTGCGAATATTCGTATCATCTTCATGATCGAGATAATATATCGTCTTATTTTCCAAATCATTAAGTGATGTATATGTACTGTTGTCTAGAACATATACTCCAAATGTTTCGACGCGATATCCTGTATCCGTTAGATTCGAGATAAATTTAAGAGTTTGCGTTCCATAAAGTAACATCAAGACATCAAAAACCATTATCAATATGGCAAAGAAAGCAAATATATTTTTTATCCATGAGCGAAGACGCTCTTTATTTAAAATAAAACATATTACAAATAGTATTATCGCTACAACGATAATTATAGGAATCATATAATAAAAAGTAAATACTTCATTATAGATAATATAGCTAATCGTTCCAACTGATAGAACAACTAATATGAACGATATTAATTTATATAGTAACAAATGTTGTTTTTTTTTCTTCTTTGGATGTTTGGTTGTCTTCTTATTATTTATAGCCTTATCTTCTTTATCCATGATTGTCATAAATACACCTCGCTACATGTATTTTAACATATTTAGCTTGCAAAGAATAATCTACAAGATATTATCCAAGTATAGTTTACATAAAAAAAGAAGATTTTACTCTTCGTTTCTAAAATAGACCCATTTTTGAAATCCGAATAATTTCGCAATGATATTAGTTGGAAAGCTCTCAACACAATTATTTATCTTTAAAATAGTATTATTATAATCGTTTCGTAATTGATTTAATTGCATTTTATTATCGTCAAAAGCTTGTTGCCAAGCTACTAGATTAGGATCATTAAAGTTTTTGTCTTCGATAATAATCTTAGCATCCATCAACACTTTTTCTAGTTGCTCATATAAAGAGAAATGCTCCTCAACAGTTAGAATCATACGATAGCGTGCTGTTACATCCTGCAGGCGATTTATTATATCAACTGGTACTATTGGTGCTATAACAGCAATATAGTTGGTCGCATATTCAAAACGAATTTTTAAAATATTATTAATATCATTCCATACTGATACTGATGCGTTCTTTAATAAAACAAGCTTGTTATAATTATTTAAAATATACATAACTAATGCCCCAATGGCAAGTACTATTATAAATACGATGACGATTATCTTCATACTAGCCTCCTATATTTATAATAGCAAATATTCCAAGAAAATAGAAATACTTTAATCAATATTTACATAAATTCTGAAACAAAGTGACATACTTAGCACCAAAATTTTTTTCAATATCTCTTTCCAAATATTTCTTTATTTTTTCTATGTCTTGTTCAAGTTTGTTCGTTATATCATAATATATATATCGTAATAGATTATCATCGAAGACATCCAAGTCATGTAAGAATATCTTTTTCATCTTCTCTTCTTGACGCAATTCGAATGGTATAATTCTCTTTTTTGCAAAATTTATTACAAGAGGTGTAATATCCATATCATGAACGATATCGCAAATATTGGCCTCATCCTCATAAGAAAGACATGAAAGAAATGCAACATGCTTATCGACTAGTTCTAAAGCTATAGCGTTAACTCCATCACATAGGATTAACTTGTCTAAATCCGTTTCAATTGTTGCGTGTTTTGTTATCACTTCTTTAATATCATTGATCCTTACAATAGGTATTTTCAGCACTCTTTCAATGTCGTCATCTTTATCCCATTCATAATAGTTGATAGGATATTCGTTAAAATTCAAATAAATATCGTAATAATATTCCATTATTTCCTCCTATTTAGTAAATAAATGATTAGTATGCCACTTGCTAATAAAATAATATACTTACTTATAAATTTAACATAATCAAAAAAACTATACCCTATATTTAAATAATTGAGATATAAAAACATCGTTGTTAAAGACACTCCCATAAGTAATATTGCAAATAATTCAATCAGTCTTCGTTCCATATTAAAATATACTCAAAAATAAAAAAAGTATTAGTTTCCCTAATACTTTTTACATATTTATATCATTAACACCAATTGTAATGACTGGTCGTACGCCATAGTCTCTAATATAAGAATATGTATAATCATAGCCAATGTATTTTCTTGTACTTACATGCCATACACTATTACTATCATGAGCTGTCCTCGTCCAATAACTAACACTAGAAACCCAACTGTACGGACTATTGCTACAAGAATTATTACTTCTAGAGCATCCCAATTCTTCAAGTTCTTCTAAAGTTATTAAACTTGCTTCAGTTGTTTGTTTAGATAATCCGATATTTTCCGTGAGATAATTTAAATAATTATCAACATAAACTTTAATACTGCTTGTATTATAATCTGTAGATATTGTCGAAAACGGCACAATACCATAATACGGATATTGTCCAGTATATCCAAGCATCTGGCTATCTTGAATTCCTGAAGCGTTCTCTAATTCTTCGTAAACAGTAGATGAAATCATCTTATATCCGACATTCAAGTTATATTCAGATAGCATTTTAATACTTTCGTCATTAGAAGATATTATGAAGAACGATTCCGTTCCGCATGATACCTTACTACCCTTTTTTAGTGATGTGGAATCTAAAAGATTACATGGAGCGGCTATGGGTGTTCCGGTAGAATCTCTTTCAATAGCTTCAGCTACAATTGTACAGGTAAATTCAGTATTGATAGAAGATGTTGCATTTTTATCTAGTCTGACGACTAAATTGCCTTTTTCTGTTGAACCGGATTCAATGATGTTATTTGTCATCTCGTTAGATATGGAAAGATAATCTGTTTTACTTGGAGTACATTTTATTTCTACTTTAGCATCATATTGTAACGAATTATTTGTAACGACATATTCCAACGTCGATTCGTCTCCAAGATTTTTTAATTCTTTAGTTGTATACGTTATAGATTTTCTATCCTGACTTATCGTATTATTAGCAAGAGAACCATCGACTATGGCTTCACTAAAGTAAACATCAAAATCTTGCACATCTGCCATTATTTTGGCGTTATTATTAACGATAAGTGTTGCACTGATACTCGCAAATCCTATTGATAGTAAAACTATTGCATATATCATAAAATTTTTTTTCATCTTTAACGATTTAATAATACTTTCATTGTTCGAATCATCTGGCATGTGTATCCTAGTTCGTTATCATACCAAGCAACAACTTTGACGAGTTCACGATCATCTGTTACTAAAACGTCGGTCGACAAACCATCGACTAAAGCACCACTTTTTTGGCCGACGACATCACTAGAGACAATTGGATCCATCGTAAATTTTATGACTTCACTTTGATTTATTTTGAAAGCCTCGTTGATTTCTTCTTTGGTTACGTTGTGTTCTAATTCTAACGTAAGATCGATAACAGAGCCATCGATGACAGGAACACGGAAAGCGCTTCCTTTAAGTAGACCATCAAGATGTGGCAACACTTTTCCGATAGCGCTTGCTGCTCCAGTAGAAGCTGGGATAATATTTGCCATTGCACTACGTCCACGGCGAGAATAAGCGCCTTTCTTATGAGCTATGTCGAGAGTAGTCTGATCATTAGTCGTTGCATGTACTGTTGTCATGTAGCCACTCTTAACTTTAAAATTCTTATCCAAAATATGAAGAACAGGTGCTAAACAATTCGTCGTACAACTCGCGGCTGAAATAATCGTTTCAGTTCCATCCAGAGTAGAGTCATTTACACCATAGACGATTGTTTTAACGTCCCCTTTAGCTGGTGCAGATATGATGACGTGTTTTGCTCCAGCCGTTATATGAGCTTCTGCTTTTTCTTTCGATGTATAAAGACCCGTACATTCCAAGACAAGATCGATATCAAGTTCACGCCATGGTAAGTTTATAGCATCACGTTCACTAAATACCTTTATCTCCTTTCCAGCATATATCAAAGCACTTTCGTTATAACTTAACTTCGATGCATCAAATGCACGAAAGTTAGAATCGTATTTCAATAAATAATATAAATCTTCGACACTAGTCAAATCGTTAATAGCTACAACTTCAAGAGAATCATCTTCTAGAAGTTCACGAAAAGCCAAACGACCAATTCTTCCAAATCCATTAATTGCTATTTTTTTCATTATAATCACTCCTCAAAACTAGAATTTCCAATAAATTCACGTAATAAATTATCACTACCAACATATTCCGAAGGTATAGCATAAAAAGTCCTAAGCGAATCTAATAAACGACGGGCATCATAGTAATATGGACTTTCTATACCAATACTATAAAGTAATGGTTCGACGTAAACCTTCAAAACCCCTATCTCATAAATATATGCCGTATTCAAAATAGCATCGGCTGTATCAGTATAGGGAAATATATATTTTTCTTCACCTGCACGAACGGATGCCCAGGATGCTAATGATGCTTCAGCACTTTTGCCTCTCGTACGAAAATCACGAACAATGCGTCGCAACAGACGGTTATCAGTCGTCGAAACATAGTTGTGACGATCGACATTAAGAGGCGTTAAAGGGCTTATGTAAACTTTATAACAAAGTTCTTTATCAATCGTATTTAATAAGTTAGGATTTAGAGCATGAAGTCCTTCGATAACTAAAACGTCCTCTGTTGATATAGCATATTCTCGATCATCATATTCTTTGACACCGTGGATAAAATTGTAACGAGGTATCTTGACGATCTCTCCATTTAATAGTTTGTCCAAAGTATCGTTAAATAATGCAAGGTCGATAGCTTCAAGGCATTCATAATCAGGTTTCCCCTCATCATCTAATGGTGTCATGTCACGATCGACAAAAAAATCATCGAGGCTTAGTGGTAACGAATTAATCCCCATCGACGATAGATAAAGTGCTAACTTTTTAGAAGTCGTCGTTTTACCACTACTACTCGGTCCGGAAATAAGGACAATTTTTTTCTTCTTGTCACGGATTTCGCGAGCAATATCATAAAGGTTATTATCGACACTGATATCATTTTTCTTTATCAAATCTTGAATTCGACCAGTAGCGACAATCTTATTGACATCACTGACAAAATCAATTCCTAAAAGATTCAACCACATATCATATTTATGAAATGCCTCATATATCTTGTGACGAAATTCGAATTCAATAACACCATTGGTCGGATAAATTAAAACCAGTTCGTTATCCGAGATGTAATAAAGATCGAATATTTTTAACTCACTACTCGATTTAGGCATATCATGAGAATAAAAATAATTATATTGACCCTCAAATTCAAAGAGGGAAACTGTAACATTGCTGATGTATAAAATATTTTTGGCTTTTTCGACATAGCCTTTTTTCATGAAAAAATTATAAGCTTCCTCTTTACTAACCTCTTTCTTATTAAAAGGTATATCCTGTTCAGCCATCTGTTGCATACACTTTTTTATTCTCTCTAATTCATTTTTACCAATCAGTTCATTACAGACGATTGTTGCATAGATACCTTTATCCAAACTGTGATGAAAGATGACTTCTCCATTATAAAGTCTCTTTACAGCATTACATAACATAAATTTTAGGCCGGATTGATATATCTTAGTATTCATAGTATCACCTATTATTGATTATATCATGAAAAATATATTTAACCACACTTTTTCTACTGAATATGTCAATATTTTTGAGCATATAATTAGCGTTAATTACTATCATATTATTAGGGTGAAAAAAATGTTAATACCAACAGTCATCGAAAAAAGTTTTGATGGAGAAAAAGTATATGATCTTTATTCACGTCTGTTAAAAGATCGAATTATATTTATAAGTGGAGAAATAACTGATGATACTGCTAATATCGTCGTTTCAGAACTACTCTATTTAGATTCATTAAGTCATGATGATATAGCGATTTATATAAATTCTCCAGGTGGATCAGTAACAGCTGGTCTTTCGATTTACGATACGATGAATTTTATCAAATCCGATGTTTCAACGATATGTGTCGGTATTGCGGCAAGTATGGGCGCTTTTTTATTATCAAGCGGCAAGAAAGGAAAACGCTTTAGTCTACCTAATGCGGAGGTAATGATTCACGAGGTCTTAGGAGGATCACAAGGTCAAGCTACTGAGATAAAAATCCATACTGATCATATCTTAAAAATACGCTCCAAGCTAAACAAAATATTAGCTAAAAACACCGGAAAATCTTTAAAACGTATCAATAATGATACACAAAGAGATCATTATTTAGATGCTGAGGAAGCTTTAAAATACGGCATTATAGATAAGATTATTGAAAGAAACGATTGAGATTAATTTCAATCGTTTTTTATTTTCGAATCACGATGGCGAGTGACGAGTTCTTTTATCTTACGAAAATGATGATTTACCCCTGATTTAGTTATCTTATAGTCTGTTTCTAAACTGATTATTTGTGCCAACTCATTCATCGTCGTCTCCGGATATTTAAGGCGATAATCGATAACTAGTTGCGTTTTTTCATCGATTAAAGATAACAAGTCATTATCCTGTAAATAATGAATATTGTCAATCTGTTCTAAGCAGGTGCGCATCGATTTTTCGACGTTAGCTTGCTCACAATTGTTTAGGCGATTGACCATGTTCTTATGGTCACGATAAATACGAATATCTTCGTAATAAAATAAAGCATTAATTGCACCAAGCATCTTGATAAAATCACTGATTTCTTCACTCGCTTTTATATAAACCATATAGCCTTTATCACGTTTTAAAATCTTGCTCGAAAAGCTAAATCCAATCAATAATTGATTTATTAACTTAGCATATTCTTCTTTATCTAATAAAAATTCCAGATGATATTTATTCTTTTTAGGATCGTTTATCGACCCACATTCCAAAAATGCTCCCTTCAAGAAGGAAATTCGTTCCTCATCAGAATAATTTAAAATATTGTGAGCCATGTCGATGACGTCACTCCAAATAAGATCGCACTTTTCAGAAACTTCGAGAATGTAAATCGTCTTCATCTTGAATTTTTTCTGAGTTCTAATCGTAAGACGAATATTGACGCCATAGAGACGTTTTAATAGATTGAACATACGACGAGCAACCGAGGCATTTTCGATAAACAAGGATATTTTTTCTTCATTAGAACGGTCGGTAAACATAATATATGCACATAATTCGCTTAAAGACTCTAATCTATTTGTTTCGATTTTTGTGATCTCGTCTTTTATCTGTGTTGTAAAAGAAGCCATATTCATCCACCAACCTTAAGTAATAATTCAAAACATTTTCTTTATATATATTATCATGATTGTGTTAAATCATCCACTAAAAAAGACGTAATAACGTCTTCTAATTAGTATTTTTAAGAGTATATTCCCAAGCCATATTATTTAAAATGACGATAAATATAGCACATTCATTTTGCTCATCGAGATAAAAGTTTATCGGTTGATGTAACGAAGCTTGAGCATCACACAATTCCTCAAATGATCTAACTTTAATGATGTTTAAACCTGTTAATGAAGGCATTTTTGCTATGTCAACAATAATGTTATTATATCGGCGCAAAATACTTTCTAACTTACGATGATAAGACATATTTTTCTTGCGATTCTCAAAATAACTATATATAAAACAAGACAACAAAATAATTGCAACTAACCAGCATATTCCAGCCAAAATCTTTGTAAGAATAGCTTCTCGCGTGCGATCAATACTCTCCTCTACGATTCTTTCGTCAGTTAATAGCTCATACGTTTCATCGATATTTATACTAGAACTATCTAGGGGAATAGTTATCTTAAAAGTCGAAGTATTAGATAGATCCTTTAAAGAATGGTATCTTCCATTCGAAAAAACCGTTGTCTCAATTTCTAAAGTTCCCTTTAATTCAAGTCCAAGATTATTGCTAAAATTTAAATATTCCTGAACAAAATAAGGATAATCAATAGAAACTTCATCAATTAATTCATATCCATTTACACTATTAAAAGTACCCGTTTGTGTCTCCGAAAGCACATATTCGTTTTGCCAATAAATATTTGTAGAGTCAGCAGGATCCGTTACGATTAGTCGTGCCTTTGTATCATAGGAATATTCACCACTGACGTTTTCAGAATATTCCATATCATAAGAAAATGTAGCTATAATATGATCGATAGCCGAAGCAAGGAAGGTATTTCCAGTGATTGCATTCGTCGGATCACTCTGATAAAACACTTGATAATCCATATCGGCATAGTCGATATAACTGACTCTCCGTATAACACTTTTTTCGATATCCGTTAAAGTCAAGAATTGTGCTAAAACTACTACCGCGACAATTCCAACAATATAAAGGAAATAGCGGATTACTTGCCGCTTATTAATTTTAACTTTCCCATTACTACGCATTTTTTACCTATTCATAATTTAAAGATAGCGAAAATTCATAGTTCTTAGTTCCTAACACAGTTCCTTCAG
>CALVQL010000033.1 GCA_944358235.1 uncultured Bacilli bacterium | reverse complement strand
TGCCAATGGCTTTTATCAACATACTGGAGGAAAACTCATAGGTTCACGATACTATACCCAAACCAATCAAAACCTCCCCGAAAATATATACGCATATAATCTTCAGGAGTTAATAGATGAATACTCAACTAATAAGTAAAACTTTGAAGAGTTGTTATTCACAAGACTTATGTTATCCTAAAGTGAAAGACGATTGGGACTCAGAAAACCCTACACTGGGAATGTGTGCTATAACCAGTCTACTCGTTCATGATTATCTTGGTGGCGATATTGCTAAGATTAAAGTCGATGGTATTAGTCATTATTTCAACATTATCGAAGGCAAAATCGTCGATTTTACATGTGAACAATTTTCATTTCAACTAGATTACTCTAATTACCATATTGTCGATTATGATACTATTCTTACTGAGGAATGCCGAATACGTTATGAATTGCTCAAAAGAAAGTTTGTAAATATATTATTAGAAGATATCGATAAAGAAATAAATAATTGTCAAAAGTGTCTGGCGTTAGTCGAAAAATTTCCAGATTCTAATAGCGTTCATTTAGGAATAAATAATGATATCGTCTTAATTGGCGAAGCTCCTGCTAATAACGGTTGGCGAAAAAGTCATAAAGTATGGCACGATATTAATGGTAATATGCTTCCTAGTGGAAAAAATCTCAATAAATTGTTTAGTTACATCGACAGAGATATCATGGACACAACCTTTTTGGAGTGTTGCAAATGTTTTCCTAAAAAGCGTCAGTCATTGAAAAACTGTTCGGCAAATTGTCATGATTTTATGAAAAGGCAGTTGGAAATATTGAACCCTAAAATCATCGTAACGTTGGGAGAGGTTCCGACACGAATTATTTTAAATGAGAAATTCGAAAAATTTAGCGATGTCGTTGGCAATATCTACGAAATAGATGGTTTTAAAGTTTTGCCATTATATCATCCAAGTCCTATTTCACCACTGAGTTATAAAGGAAATGTCCCTTTTATAGAAAAGTTAAGAGATTTTTTATAAATCTCTTTTAATTTTCGCCTAATGGTGCAACATTTAACGAAGGAGAAAATTCATTTACTACCATACTCGAAGTAGTGATAAGCATACTAGCAATGGATACTGCTGATTTCAAGGCATTAGTAAGGACTTCTAGAGAATCCCAAATAGAGGTGTTTTGAATATTTTCAAAGAGGTCATTTTTCACATTGTATATTTGAGATAAATCAGCATTTTTTAAATGACTTAAAATAAAATCCGAGTCGATTCCGGCATTAGTTAATATCTGAATAAATGGTTGACGAAGAGCGTGCTTTATAATGCGGTCGCCATCGTGACGGGGATTAATATTTTTGCTTACTCTTAAATACGTATTTCCACCACCTAGGACTACACCTTTTTGGGCACTGTTTATGGCGCTCAAAGCATCGACGTAACGCATCTTCTTTTCGCGTCTTTCCGTAATACTATTGGCTGAAATATATATATCGACGATACCTTGAGATAACATTGCACATCTTTTGTCATAAAAAACCCTATTATATGTAAGAACGTCATTTTTAGACTCTTCCCCTATTTCTTCTAAACGACTCAATATTTTTTTATCTTCTAAAAAAGAAACAGTTACTTCTTCTTCAGTGATAGAAATACTATCAAAATGACCAACAGTATATATAGTGGATATTTTTGCAGAAGAGAATAATTCTGTTTTAGCAATTGCACATAAGTCTTTTAAGATCTGATGTTGTTTTAAACCATATTCTGGAGCTTTTAAAAGAATAAAGTCGATATTCTCGTACAGATAAAGCGATAATGCCTCGTTAATTAAACTATCGGAAAAATCACTTGCTATAATTATTAGAGGTTCTCTTTTGGCGATTATGTCATTTAACACAATATCAAATAGATGAATATCATCTAGAAATTCATCAGATATTATTATGTTAGCATTGTTGTAAGCAATGTTTTTGGCTTTCGAAAAGAAATAATCGCTTGCTATATTACTCGCAAAGGAATACCCCTTTTTTACAGATATGCAACTTTCATTATCGCTTTCAATTAAATTTATTGCTGATAAATTTCGTGTTATATCAAAAGCCTTGAAGACTAGTGAACCAATTTCAGAGTCGTTAGATGATAAAGTAGCTACATTTTGTAATATATTATAATCCGGTTCGACAGCGAATCCTTCTAGTAAAGCAATGCTCGTATTTAACGCTTCGTCTAACTCCCTTTTTAAAACAATGGGATTTTTTCCACTTTCGATCAAGCTAATCCCTTCGAGGAAAATACTTTCAAGTAAAACTAATGTCGTCGTCGTGCCATCTCCGACATTTTCATCCGTCGATAAAGATGCTTCTTTAGCAATGGTTAATACAGTATTGATAATAGGGTCGTCACTTTCTATATTTCGTGCAATGGTAACACCATCATTAGTTATGTATGGTTGATGGTTAGAGTGATCGATAATAACATTTTCGCCTTTTGGTCCTAATGTCACTTTGACAGTATCACACAATAGTTTTATCGCCTCTTTTTCGACAGTATAAAGTTTTTCTCCACTAATTACCTTTTTCACATTCATCACTCATTTCCGTCATATATTTCCAATATCTTTTGGGCATGAAGTTCATTCGACAACGATGGTTTTCACGCTCTTTGATACCGATTGTTTCATAAAAACTACACCACATCGCAGATATCTCATTTTCATCATCCGAAATATTCTCTAAATCCATCTTAAGCTCGCTTTTTTCGATGATATAATAGTTTTTCTTGTCATAAATGCTAACCAATGAACGTCCCTCGTCATCAATCACCCAATATTCACTATTTAATCGCTTTTTAAAATGTTCTGATAACAAAGGCAAAACGTCATTGACTGGTGATATTTTGGCATAAAGAATATGATTTGCTAATTCTTGAAAGCGAACAAATCCTTTTAATTTGTGTGCTTCGTTGTTGACATATCGAGCTAGTTCTAAAGTTTTACAAACACAACGTAAATTGCGCATGTTAATCACGTTTGCGCCATATTTATTGGCATTAAGTAAAAAATAATAGATAACTAATTCTCGCTTGCTATCATGAGATAGAAACACTTTAAAGATAAAGGAATTTATATGTGTACCATACTTTTTTAGAATATAGATAATGTCTTTTTCATTTTTTTCAATATGCAAATCAATCGTCGTTTCAAAGAGTGTTGGATTATAACCATCTACCCTTATATCATCCGGTTTAATATTATTATGGAACAAATAACAAATTAAACTTATCAAACTAGGATATGTGCCATCATAAGTGTATACTTTATTATTCATGAAATAGCTCCAACTGATTATATCTATTATTACTTTCTTGTTTTAAATGCTCATCTAAAATGAGATTTGTTTCGATAAAATTCCGATTGATAAATTGGGGATTAATCATATAGCGATCGGAGCAAGTTATAAAATATTTAGCTCGTTTCATTACTACTCCCATGCGTGAAAGATCGGAAAAATCCAATTTAAATTGACGACGCGATGCTATTATGCGTCTAGCACTTTTTGTTCCTATTCCGGGGATTTTTAATAATTCATAATAAGAACATTTATTGATCTCCTTGGGAAATTCTTCCAGATGAAGTAAAGCCCATTCCGTCTTAGGATCGACTAATAGATTAAAATTCGGTTTGTCATTATTCAGTAAGTCCTCGACTTTAAAGCCATAAAAACGAAGAAGCCAATCGGCTTGATAAAGACGATTTTCTCTTTTAAGGGGTGGTTTTATCAATGTTGGCAAAGTGTTATCTTTATTAACAGGAATATATGCAGAATAAAACACTCTTTTTAATTTATAATTATCATATAAGGAAGAACTTCGTAGCATGACATCATAATCCGACTCTTTGGTTGCACCAATAATCATCTGTGTACTCTGTCCTGCTGGAGCGAAGTTTTTGCTATGCTCTTTTTTGACATAACGCATTATTTGGGTAACCTTGTGCGAGTCTTTATTTGGGGCCAATAGTTTTAATCCCTCATCTGTTGGAAGCTCAATATTAGCACTCATTCGATCGACTAAAAGACCTAACTTTTTAAGCAGTTCTTCACTCGCTCCAGGAATAGCTTTAGCATGGATATATCCGTTAAAATGATATTTATTACGTAACATACTTATAGCTTCGATCATTCTTTCCATCGTATAATCGGGATTTTTGATGATACCAGAACTGAGGAAAAGTCCTTCGATATAATTTCGACGATAAAAATTTATCGTAATATTACATAATTCCGTAGCTGTTAGCATCGCTCTTTCGATATCGTTACTGCGACGATTTGGACAATATTTACAGTCGAAAATACAACTATTTGTCAAGAGAATTTTTAAAAGAGATATACATCTTCCATCACTAGCAAATGAGTGGCATATACCAGCTATTGCTGTAGAACCAATCCCTGATTTAAAAGCACGATTACTACCACTAGAAGAACATGAAGCATCATACTTAGCACTATCTGCTAAAATTCGCAATTTATCTTTTAGTTCCATATTATCACCTGACATAATTATAAAACATCTCCACGAAAAAAACAAACATTTGTTTGCTTTAATAATTCCACAATCCAAGACTTCCTTTTGCGGGAATTGGCTCTTTTAAAACTTCAATATCACTTAAAATCCAAGCATAACGACCACTAGCATATATTCCACACGCGTATTCCGTCGGATTAGATTTTCGCATGTCGTTTACAAAATCTTCATCCATTAAAATACAATCTTTGAGGTTGGCTTTACATATAATATAACCATAATTCAAATTAGAATAATCAATTAGTGAACTTAAAATAGCATTATTGCTATCTTCTTTAGAAATTCGGGTCTTGCTAGCATGAATATATAATTCTCCTCTATAATTTGTCTTCCAAGAGCGAGTCTCTATTTTCTTTTTCTCCTCTTTTATCAAACTGGCATAAGGTTCTTTCAAACTTAACACTTTCATTTTATCACCTATCATAATATATAAAAATATGTTACCATATAATTGTAATTAAAGGAAGTGATTTCATGAGTGATAATATATATACTCTATTAGGCGAGTTTAATGCGGAATTCTATTCTCAATATTTCGAGTTATTGATAAATCGCCTTACACATTCTACTCTTGCATTAGAACCCGTATTTGGCGATCCAAACGATAGTAAAAACGCTTTACGTTTACATGATAATATGGAAGCTTTTAAGATTCTTCTTACTAATTTATTTGCCGAGGAGACATTAGATATTAAGACGATTATTACAGTTGGAGATCGAGTAAATGAGAGTGTCGATTTTATATCACGAGGTTTTAGAAAATCAGGTGATTACATTGTCGATACAAATATTAAAATTCCTAAAGCTGAAGATATAGAATTAGAACTAGAAAATTTATTAATCGAATATGCTACCGATTGGGAAGACGATGAAACTTTTTTAAGAGAAGCTAAATTTCATATAGATTTTATTCGTATGCAACCTTTTGAAGATGGAAATCATCGAACGGCAAACCATATCTTAAATTACAATCTCTTAAAAAAAGGATTAGCGCCAGTAATTATAACTGAAGACTTACGAGAATTTTATCAAAGTTATATAAACGAAAAAGATTATGAACGTCTTGCTAATTTATTTAAGATTCAATCACTAAAAGAAAAAGAGATTATCGATAATCTAAAAAAGGATCAAGAAAAAACGATTCATGGTTATTGAATCGTTTTCTTATGGCGTTTTTTTATTACGATAATAATCATAGCGATGATTATTATTGCAAGAACTATGAAACCTATCAAAAATATGTATCTATTTTGATGATCGACAACGTTTTTATCTTCTATTTTAGTTATTACATATTCAGAAAAATGACTGGTTGAGAAGATTAATTCTCCATCAGTATATGTACTATTTAATTTTTCTAAAGATGATCCGTCATAATAATAAATTGCATATTCAGCTTCCGATTCCATAGGAATAAATACTTGCATTACATCATCTGGATAAAATATATCATATCTATTTATCAAAGAGAAGTCATAAATAGCAATTATTTCTTCTGATGTCAACTTGCTTATTTCTTCACGTCGTTCATCAGTAATATCGGAAGCTTTAAAAGAAACGTTTTCGCCATAATGATCAGGTATAGATACGTATATTTTCGTAGCGTCATCTACTAATCTACGTGTTGTAATTTCTATTTTTTCTTCCGAATCAGAAATGCTATCAGTTGTTAGAGTTGTCGAACTCGTCGTCAAAGTCGTATTTTTAATTGTCGTCTGACTTGTCGTGGTTGTAGTCATCTTTGTCGTCGATACAGAACCCGATATAACTAAATAATCGCCACTAGTAGTAAGAGTATAGTCTCCTTTTAGATAGGATTTCAATCTCTCAGCGTAGTTGTCACTATTAACATTGATCATATCTTCCATTCCAAGGCCGATAGATTTGACACGTAATGTACCTGATCCTTTAATCGTTATTGCTGAATTAGAACTCTGTTCAATCGTATTCACGGTACTAGTTCCTGATAAAGTCCATGTAGATGCTTCATATAACATGATATCGTAGACATTTAAATTAGTTATTTTAACGTTGTTATTTCCTTGAGCTTCAATTGCTCCGCCTTCATATGTTCCTTTAGCATCTCCAGCAAAATAACCAGCATAGTTTGTCGAATAAGCATCATCAACCGAATCGTGCCAGAAAAAGTAATTATCACTAGCAAATACTGTCGGTATAATTAAAAACATCGTCACTAATAAACATATAATTTTTTTCAATTAACTCACCTCTATTATTAATTATATAAAAATTAATAATAAAAATAAAGAGAAATTTCTCTTTATTCACTTCGTAAAGCTTCAACAGGATCTTTTTTACTAGCCATACGAGATGGAATAAGACCTGCTATCATCGTAAGTCCAACACTAATAAGAATTAATATTAAAGCTCCAACGATTGGTAAAGCGCTTAAATTACTTACACCAGCTAAATTTTCAATAATAATATTTATCGGTATGTTTAGTAAAACCGTCACTAAAATACCTAATACTCCAGCACATAATCCGACGATAAGTGTTTCGGCATTAAATACGCGAGAGACATCTTTTTTGGATGCACCAATCGCTCTTAAAATACCGATTTCTTTAGTACGTTCGAGTACTGATATATAAGTTATAATTCCAATCATAATACTCGATACTACTAGTGATATCGAAACGAATGCAATTAAGACATAGCTTATCATATCGATAATTCCCGTAACAGAACTCATGAGCATTCCAACTAGGTCGCTATAGTTTATGACGTCTTCTTCATTACCCGAGTCCATTTTATCTTGATTGTAATCAGCTATTACATCTTTAATAGCATCTTTTGATTCAAAATCTTTACTGTAAATATATATTGCTGACGGTTTATCAGTATCGATCGCTCCCAATTTTTCAAGAACGCTATCATATGTCAAACTAGCTTGATCTTGATATTCGGCGATAACATTTGCCAATTCCTCTGGTGATAAACTTGCCAAATATTGTTTTTGAGCATTGCTAAGAGAATCAACGCTGAATTCTTCATCGCTAAATTCTAAGCCGGTGATGACATTGATTTCGGGATTTTCTTTCTGTTCACTAACAATCTCTGAATCATTTATTTCATCGATGACATGTTTTTCTAAAGAATCAAGATACATAATTCCACCTAAAGAATTCGTAGTTACAGTAGAATTTTCATCGGGTTTTATAATACCGACAATTTCTATCTCTTCAGCATCTTCAAGAATTTCTCGCAAGTATTCTTCGTCATCATTTTTATCGACCCAGACCCCTTTTTCCTTTTCGTAATAATCCGTATTTAAAAGTAATTTAAACTTTAAACCAACTAACTCATCATAATCGTAACTCGTTATTTCCGATGTCGTCACTTCACCATTTTCAATTTGATCATACATCTCTTCTAACTCAGCTTGATCTTTAATCCCTAAAGCATATAAGACATAATCACTAATACGATAGTTATCATCAACTAATAAAACGACTTCATTATACGCTTCTGGCATGCGTCCAGTAACGACATCATATAACTTATCATTTAACTCATCATTTTCAAATAACTCGGAAAAGACACTTCCCATTATATAATTTGAAGATGTTTCATCCATTCCAAGAGTTTCTAAAACAGTATTAGGATTTACTCGAACAATTTCTTCTGTATCGTCTTTATATAATTGAAGATCCAAATTATATTCATAACTTATACTGGAAATATATTGGTCTAAATCATCTTTATTATCATCTAGATACTTTTTAAACATTTCAAGGTTATTGGCATGAAGTGTCGAACTCATTATCGACATCGTATCGCCAATCATATTGTTCGATATAATCGTACCATCTTCAGCACGTTCTTCGCTACTTCCGAATAGTTCATTTCCTTCATTCATCATCGATGTCAAATCAATAGAACTCGATTCAATAGATATCGGATAGGCACTCAAAGCCTCCTCCTGAACTCGATCGATATATTCTTGAACACCATTAGATAATGACAAAATCAAAGCTATTCCAATAATTCCAATTGAACCGGCAAAGGCAGTTAAAATTGTACGACCTTTTTTCGTCATCAAATTGTTAAGACTCAATGATAAAGCTGTTTTAAAGGACATGTTCGTCTTCTTTACTTTAATATCGCTTTCATCGTTACTCTCTACACCATCATATGGATTAGTATCACCTATAACTTCACCATCTTTTAATTCGATAATTCTCGTCGAATAGGTTTCTGCGAGTTCACGATTATGAGTTACCATTATGACGAGACGGTCTTTGGCGACCTCTTTTAAAAGATCCATAATTTGGACACTAGTCTTGGAATCAAGTGCTCCTGTTGGCTCATCTGCAAGTAGGATATCGGGATCATTTACTAAAGCACGCGCTATTGCAACACGTTGCATCTGTCCACCAGATAATTGATTTGGTCGCTTGTTCATGTGGTCTTTTAATCCAACACGCTCCAATGCTTCTCGAGCTTTTTTATGGCGAACACTTTTTGAAACACCGGATAAAGTCAATGCAAGCTCGACATTGGCTAAAATAGATTGATGAGGAATAAGATTATAACTTTGGAATACAAAACCAATACGATGATTGCGATATGTATCCCAATCGCGATCGTTATATTTTTTAGTACTTATTCCACTTATAATTAAATCTCCAGATGTATAATCATCTAATCCGCCGATGATATTTAAAAGAGTTGTCTTTCCACTGCCTGATGGTCCTAATATCGAAACAAACTCATTTTGACGAAAAGTAATGCTGACATCTTTTAATGCTTCTTGTTTGAAGTCGTCAACTTCATAGACTTTTCGAATGTTTTTTATTTCTAACATTTAGTTCCTCCTAATATTTATTAAATCATACTATTGAATATATTACATCTTAAGGCAAAAAAAAGCAATATATACCCTGTTTAATATATATTACTTTAAACTCACCTAATACTTATTTATAAGACTTTTTGCCTTAGATACTTCAAAACTAAAGTTGTTCGGTAACTGACTTATGACGTTATTTGCTTCACTGATAAAACTATTTTTCCAAAATACGTAATCATCAGCAGAGGATATCATCATCTCTTTTATACAATCATTAATAAATTTAAGAGTTTCTGTTTGCCCTAATTGCTCAGCATAATACTCTAATTTATCATAAAGGTATCCATATTTTGCGAAAGTATTATCTGCACTAATGCACTCTTGCTGATAAAAGCGCAAAAACAAAGTCGAAATATCGGCATCATCAAGGCCGATTTTGGCCATCAAACTAGCACAATAATATACTTCATTAATGTCGATTGGTCGAACAATATTCCCTTTATTTATATCGTAATATTTCAAAATTATCTTCTTATAATGACGATATTCTGAATCTGTTATATATTTTCTGCTTGCTTGAGGAGTACTAAAACTAGTAAACTTATATTCTTGCTTAGAATGGCGCTTTTCAATAGAGCTTTTAAGATAACCAAAGAACTGTTTATTCAAATCTTCTGATACACCTAATTTTTTCAATACTTCGATAAAGATATTGAGATCATCAACTGTAAATGTCTCTTTTTTACTCAAATAGTGGTCATTTATCAACCTATACATTGTTTGATAGTCGCTGGCATCTACTGAATTATCTTTAATTATCCCGATAAGACGATTACGTTCTTTTAATTCGTCATCAGAAAGTTCAGATGATGCATCAGAAAAGAGCTCATTAGCATTGGATGTATTAAAAAATACTCGATCTTCTAAACTGATATTTTCGTTGTCACGCAAATCAAATAACTGCGGACATTTTTCTAAAATTCCCGTCGAAATATTTTTTTCAATAAAGAACATAATTATAGCAAAACGCTCACTTGTATTTAAATTCGATTCCATTAGATATTCCGAGAGTAGTTCAAATTCAGCAAAGAAATCACAATATTTATTCCATTCTTCTCGCTCTAAGGATAACATTCTAATGAGATTGTCAGTAACATTTGCCTCATCTTGTAATCTAGCAACATCGATATTACCGATAATACTTCTAGCTTTCGACTTTAAGTAAGTATCGGCCAGAAACGAACTTTCGGTGACTTCTGTTAAAGAAAGTTTTTCTTGTTTCTCATCTTTAAGATTTTTCTCATATGCAGAGATAATTGCCGTTTCTACCTTAGATTTTATTCTATAATCTAAAAAGTCGATAAATTTTTTGTTTGCTGAAGTCATAATTATTCCCCCGTTTTCTAAATTTGCTCTCTATTTTATGAGTTTTTTAGCTTTTTCGATTTCAAAGTTATAATTGCTCGGAAGCTGACTTAAAACCATTCTAGCTTCGAATATAAAATTAGACTTCCAGAAAGAATATTCGTCTTCTCTGGCCATCATCATCTCTTTTATGCAATCATTTATAAATATCAAATCACTTTGATAGCCTTTCCTCTCGGCATAATATTGTAACTTCTCATAAAAATATCCATATTTCGCAAAGAGATTCATCTCACACATCGAATCTTGTTGGTAATAACGCATGAATAAAGTTGATATATCGCTTTCATCACAACTGATTCTTGCCATTAATGATGCACAGTAATAGACCTCTTCATCAGTAAGGGGACGAACGAGTTTTCCATTGTGAATATCAAAATACTTAGAGATTTCTTTTTTTATAGCACGATATTCCGCATCAGTTACATATTTTTTCTTAGTAGCACTCGGTGTATATTTTACACTACTATTTTCAGTGCGATATTCCTCGACAGTCTTACGCTTATTCATACGCTTAGAAAGATACATTCTTATCTGATTGAGTAGATCATCTTTTACCCCCAAAGAACTTAAAACTTCAATAAATATACTTAAATCTTCAGCATTATAAGTATCTTCTTTACTCAAATAGTGTTCCATAATCTCCGTATATTGAGTGTGTATTTCTGAAGTATCAAGAAGATTAGAAAATAATACGTCGACTAGATAATCTCGTCGTTCTATTTCCACAATCGTCAATTCGGTATTATCTTTCTTTAATAACTTTTGAAATTCCGGACTGTTGATGAACAACTTATCTTCTGGATCAAGACCGCATTCGTTATTTGTGTCAAAAAGCATTAAATCATCTTTAAGTACGCCAGAGACAACATTTTTTTTGATAAAATACGTAATGATTTTAAAACGATCTTGAACTCGAAGTGGAGAATCAATCAGATAATCCGATAGAAGTGCGAAGTCACCAAAAATTTCCCTTTGTTCTTCCCAGTTTTCTGGAGGAATCGACAGTAATTTGATAAAATTATCGATTACAGTAAGTTCATCGTTTATCTTTACAAGATTAATTCGTCCAACTCGCAACTCTTTACCATAAAGATTATGAGCTTTCCCCATTTTAGCTGTTGCTATTCCCTCTTCAACAGTTCGATTAATAACATTTTCTTTTCGGTTGTTTAAATATCTGATAAAGCGTTCAATTGCTATATCCATATCACCGACACCTCCTATAATTTCTTTTTAGCTTTTTTTACTTCGTATTCATAATTATCAGCAACTTGATAATATAACTTTTGAGCTTCCTTTGTAAATTCTTCCTTCCAGAAAGAATAGTCTTCTTCTGAAGCTATCATCATCTCATTTATACAATCATTTATAAACTCTAAATCACTTTGATAACCTTTCTTCTCGGCATAATAAAGTAACTTATCATAAAAATAGCTGTATTTAGCAAACATATTCATCTCACGTACTGATTCTTGTTGATAATAACGCATGAATAAAGCTTTTAAAACGTCTTCTTCGACTCCGATTTTTGCCATCATAATGGCACATTCACACAATTCTTCATCGCTTAAAGGTCGAACTAGTAAGCATTGATGCATATCAAAATATTGGCATATTTTCTTTTTTAATGTGCGATATTCCTTGTCACTTAAGTATTTGCTTGTCTTGACTTCATTTTCTACTTTTAATTGTGGTTCAGTTCTTTCAGTAGTTTTTCTCTTGCTAATCGTCTTTTTCAAGTAATACTTTATTTGACCTATTAATATTTCAGAAATACCAAGTTCTTTTAATGATAAGCAGAATAGTTCAATATCTTCGAGAGAAAACGAGTCTGTCTTAGATAGATAGTGATCAGTTAGTGTTCGATATATTCTTTTATATTCAATCAATTTTTGTTCTAAGTTATCGGTTTCATTAACTAATTTTTTATCATTGTTCATCTTAGATATGTCGTCTTCCGGCGAAAAGTTCTCATAATGTGAAAAATATAGTAAGTTATCATCAAAAGAGAA
>CALVQL010000032.1 GCA_944358235.1 uncultured Bacilli bacterium | reverse complement strand
CACAATCTTCATATTCCGTAAATAATTCATATGTTCCGTCATCATATAGATACAAACTAACAGGAACACAATCTTTTTTCTTTTTGATGATTAAAATAATATTCCCCGTTTTTTCCAACTTTGGCGTTCCTTTACCAATCAATTTAATAGTCGGATTATTAAGAATAATAATTACTCCAACACAAATACATACTATAATTACTATTATTATAAACTTCTTTTTCATATATTTGGCTACCTTCTCATCTATAACAATTTATTTATATAAATCTCATCACCTAAGCACACATATAATTTCCCGAGTGAATCGATAAAAATAACATATCATGACTTCCTTGTATTTCTCTACACCTTTCAAATTGAAATGAATCAGTAGAGAATGCCTCGTCACTTCCTCGATATTCAAATACATTCGTTCCACCATCAAACGCTGCTAAAGTTAATGTCATCTTATCAGTTATATTCTCTATAATGATTAACCCGCTATCCAAAGCTTGTTTTAATGTATATGTCTCATCATCTATGATTATCGAAATATCCCCACAACGAGAATAAATAATACGTCCATCTTCATACTCATAAATTTTTTTGGTTTTAGAATTACAACTTTTATTTTCTAAAGATAACTGAAAATCTTTTAAAGGACGCGTAGTTGTCATTTTAGATGTCTTCCTACTAGTAGTATTATCCTTCATATCTGTTCTTATATTATTCTCATTAAGTTGCACTAATATAAGCGAGACTCCTATTAAAATTAATACAACTAATGATATAAGCAACGTTTTATTATTTTTCATAAACACCATTCCCAAATCTAATATAATACGTTAGATTGTATAATCTTTTTCCCATAACCGACATATTTCGCACTTTTAAGAAAAAAATAAAAATCCTTTTGGTAGTGCTTTGTTAATTCATCCCAAGGAGTATTTACTAATCGCGGGTTACCTTCATTATCTTCATAACCGATTGCTTCGTCTATGACAAAACCAACACAATCAATTAATTTGATATTTGTCGAAAAATCATCAAAACGGATAGTAGCACCATTAGAAGGAACAAATTTTGGCTCTGTCGTCATAATCTGTTTACCATTTGATGATTGTGGTATTTCATCCAAACATTTTTTCTTATCATATTCATCTTCAATATTTGGAACGACCAAAGTTTCGATTACCTTCTTTATAAAAGTAGATTTCCCCGTTCTTACTGCTCCAACTACTCCTAAATATATTGATCCATTTCCTCGCATCGAAATGCTGCTTATAATATCTTTCATCTCCACACTTAATCTTCCTTTCCCTAAATACTATGAGAAAAATTATGATATATTCCTAAGATACTATTTTCTTTAAAGCACCTGTCTTAAAAATCAAAAGAATATTTATTACAAATAGTACTGCAATAGCTATTCCAAAATATAAAAAATCAAATCTTTCAAACAATAACAATATCAATACGATAACTATATATGGCGCATAACTTTTAAGTTGTACGATATTAGTTAACATTACAACAAATACAGATAAGAAAAGTTCAAAGATAATAAAACGCATAACAAAATCCCATGAAAAACTAACAACCTGTGGCACTAATAAAAATATGATAAGCATATATAAAACATTGTATAAAATAAGCATTAAAAGAATAAAAATTATCTTGAAGAAAAACCACCGTCCGATAGCTGTTCTATTAAAAATATAGATGAAATTATTTTTTATTTCATATGTATATAACTGATATATTAAAACGATCAAAATTGCACTTTTATAAAAACCAATCAGCTCAATTTTTTTACCAGGGAAACAATAAAGCGATTCTTCAATTCTAAAGGGATTACCTGTTCCAAAATAATATACGACAACTTCTAACCCGACGAAAAAAAGTAAAGATCCGATTAACACTAAATTTTTCTTTATAATCTCCCATAAAATATTTAACTGTATCACCTTATTTCACCCTTCTTTCGTAGGAGAAATTTTCCTATAATTAGACATAAGCACAAAAATATTATTAGATATATCATCGAATAAATTATTTCCTCTAAAATGGATGAATACATACCTGTTTGAAGATACGCCGAAAAAATGAGATAAACGTTTCCGATTTTTATATTAAAATAAGACGAAACAAAAAAGTGTAATATAATAACTAATAATATAAATATGCTAAAACTATTAGAGTAACTCTCAAGAATTAAATAATAAATCGTTTGGATAGCTATTAGAAAAAGAAACTGACGAATTAAAAAGAATATGAGATGTAAAAAATATATTAAAGGATTACTGATAGAAAAATTAAGATAAGAAAATACTAACGAAAACGCTACATTAATAATCAAATATGAAATATAAACATACACCGTTATATTGATAAGATCTCTCATATTCTTTTTCGCATATTCCCGATAATCGCCATAACGTAAAACGAGATTATATTTATAAGAGTTGTTGTTAAGGTAAAATCTTATATTTATAATTGTTGCTAAAAACAAAAAAGCATTCGAATAACTATTTGTTAAAACGTTATCAAAATTATTCCAAAAATTAAACATCGTTTTCGGACTAAACGCAGAAATAGCCACTCCCATTATAATGATAATTATGACGATTATAACATTCTTATTATTAAAATGTTCCTTATAAGCTATATTCTTAAATTTCATCGAGATCACTTCTTATCGATACTTTGCCTGCATCAAAATATAAAAATTCATCACACATTTTTTTCAAATCGTCTTTAATATGCGAGCTTACAATAATCAGTTTCCCTTTATCTCTTTCTTCTTTTAAATAGTTGGTAATCTTTTCAACACTTACTCTTTCAATACCATTGAATGGCTCGTCTAATATTATTACATCAGGATTCTCCATTATCGCTTGAGCGATTCCCAATTTTTGACGCATACCCAAAGAATATTCCTTATATTTCTTATTCTTTTCATCAAGTAGATTAACTATTTTCAAAGCTAATTCGATATCTTTATCATTTATAATATTTTGGATACGCGCCAATATTTTTAGATTTTTAAAACCTGACAAATCACCAAAAAAAGATGGATGCTCGATTAATACTCCGACATTTTTAGGATATTTACTTGTATTCTGATAATTTACACCATCAAATAATACTTCACCCGAAGTCGGGTTATAAAAACTGACAAGCATTTTTAGAAACACACTTTTACCAGATCCATTACGCCCATAAAGGCCATATATTTTTCCACTTTCAAAAACGCAATTAGCATTCTCTACAACATAATTACTTTTAAATTTTTTGGACACATTTTTTACTTCTATTTTCATAAAACCTCCATTTATAGTTCTTCACAATCCATAATAATTTTTTCTTTATTTCGATAGCTAAAATAGACTAACAGATATGTAAGTACAAACATCGTTATTGCAAAAGCTAATACCCCTCCAAGTCCAGCTGCCGCATTAAAAGTAATACCATTTAAAATATTGAATGATACACCAAAGTCTAACTTTAATATTGTAGTGACAAATAATAGATCTACACCTAACTCCAAGAACAACTCTATTCCCACAATTGTAACAAAACTGATAATTGTTGCAATAAAGAAATTATGATATTTTCTATTTACAAACAAAGTAATATTAATATAAACGAGTGCATATAAGATATTCGTTACAAAATACCATACGATAAAGAAGATAGGATTATCTAACTCCGAACTCAAACTCAAATACTCTTTATCAAATAACGGATCGGGATTTAAAATAGTCGCCGAATCAGTAAACAATGATGTACCTAAAAATATCAATGCCATACACATTATAAAAGGAAATATATTTGCATAACTTTTTAATATTAAACCATGTTTTATCTTTGAATATGGCTTTCTTGTTAATTCATTAAATATAATACCACTATTAAAATAACGTGTTAAAAAGTAACATACTGGAATGATAACCAACATAACTAATGTAAATCCTTTTGGAAACATATCACTATTAAAAGTCATAATTAAGGAATAGAAAAACGATGGCTTTTTCGATATAGTTTCATAATCACACACCGGATAGTCTAATAATTCACTACCTTCATAACAATACTTCTCATAGTTAATAAGATTCTGTTCTAAGTTTCTATTTTCTTGAGCCCAATATGACGCAAAACTATATATCGAAAGAATCAAAAATACAAGAAAAGCTAACAAATACATCCAATAATTTTTTATCCACACACTAAACATAAAATTACCTCACTAAATTAAGAGATATGTATAAACAATAAATCTTACTGCAACGCTTAACACTAGCGCTATAAAAGTTATTTTAACAAACTCTTTTTTCTAATAAAAAATTAGCATTATTCACAAAAAAAATAAAGGACTTGTTAAGCCCTTTTTCTTTTTAAAATAATTTTAAAAGAAATAATATTATAATTACTGCTAAAATCAACGTGATTCCAATTAATGCTCCACCAAGAGCATTTTTACTCTTCGTCGTCAATTCATTTCTATATAACAAATAATAAACTATTCCTAATACAGGAATGAATACCGATAATATCATCAATAATTTCGAATTATCATCATCATGCTCTTGTGATTTTATATTTTTAAAGTTAGTAATATTTCCAACAGTTATTGGTGTATGACAGTAAGGACATTCACGACTAACTACATCTATTTTTCGCCCACAATTTACACATATCGTCATATTATCACCTATTTTTCTATTCTAAGTCGCGTCTTAGAGCCATCTGGTAAAGAGACTTCGATTATCGAATAGTTTTCCAATGCCTCTTTAGACATATCGACATTTATAGCAATATGATAATTATAAAGATTATCACTACTTATATTCTTTCCATCGTAATTAACTGAAGCATTCATACTACCGGCATTTATGACGTCAAATTTCAAATCTTCATTAGTATAGCCCTGCTTATCACGATCTTCAAAGCTTATACTTATATCAATTCCTCCGGCATAATTACTCTGATACTTATAATTTTCCATTACTTCGTATAAAGTACCGTTTTTCACTTTTATCTCAATACGATTTTTTACAACATACAATGTAGCTACATCCGTTGTATTATTACAATTTAAACGAATTGTCGTCTCACCAATATTTTTTCCGATAATTGCATTTTGTGAATTAACCTCTGCAATATCCGTATTATCGATTGCTAAGTCTAAAAGAGAGACATCCATTCCTTCAGGTTCAGTTGTAATATCAAGGCTACTAGTCTCTCCCAAATAGACATAATATATATCTTGAGAAAATGCTGCTCCTCTAATTTCATCAGATTGAACAGAAACTTTTAGCGTCGACTCTAATCCTTCATAAGTAGCAGTAACATTCGTAGTTCCTATCTTATCCTTAGAAGAAAGTAAAAGGGTATCTCCACTAGCAGTAATTTCGAGGAGAGATGTATCTTCAATACTTAGTTTAACGTTTCGAATGTTGACTTTTTCGAGTTTCATTATTTCTTTTAAATCAATAGAATCGTCTACATTTAAAGTGACACTCTTTTGTGTAAATTCCATCTCACAATCACGACATAAATCTATCGTCGTAGTTTCAATTTTTTGCGTCGTCGTCGTTCCACCACCAGCTGTTAAATCATCTTTCGATCCCAAAAGAATTGCCACGATAAAAATTGCCACAAAAAGGACAAGCATAACTGCTATCGTTGCTCTCAAAACTTTAATAGTACCATCTTTGTTAACAAAAAAATTACCCATCGATAAATCATACCCTTACTATAATGATTATACCAAAACCGTTAAGCTAAAAAAAGTAAAATCACTATTTTACTTTTCATTTGACTTCAATATTTCAATAAAATTATATGCCGTCGTCGAAAGTTCTTCTTTTTTAAATTCTTGCATAAAAGCTCGTTCAAAACCGACAGAGCGCTCCGGTTCCGAATTGATAAGTTCGCCACTTACAAGAACTCCCCTATAACCTAGGATTATCCAATCGACAATTTCTCCTAGATCATTATCGAACTTTTCATCAAGTTGAGCACCTATAAAATAATCTATTTTTATAGTCGAAGAAGATCCTGTCTCCTCTTCGAGTTCACGTTTTAAAGCACTATGAAAGTCGGCATCACTTTGATTAACAGAACCTCCTAAAGCTTGTAAGCGTCCAATTTCATCACGAGCTCCTGGACCTCTTCTATTTAAGATTAACTTTCCTTCTGAATCAAAGATAAAACAGACGACTGCTACTTTAACTTTGTGTTCTATATTATATGGTACTAATTTTTCCATTAGTTCTTCCATATTGAATACTTCTTCAGTAAATAACATTGCCATAACCTCTATTCTATTTTTTTATTATAGCAAAATTAAAACAATTTATCCACATTAGTCGGAACTTTATCCGCCAGAATCAAATCGATTATCTTCTCTTCTTTTTCTTTAGATACATCACGACCAGCTAATGCTGCTAGTTCCTGAATGACATTACTCAAAGTTTCTGGATCCTTCATATTTCCTTCATTGAGTTTACTCGCAATATTGATTATCGCTTCTTTACTGACATTTGTCTTCTTCTCGACTTTGCTAAATAACTCATCATTGATTTCCATCAAATCACCTCAATATATCATATGATAAATTGGGTAATATGACACTAAGGAATTCGCCTTTTAAATATCGCTATTCCACTCACAGACAAATTAAAAACTACTAATAGAAAGATAAGAATAATAGCGACTAACCAATTAATTTTAAATAATACTAAAGGAATATACGTTATTTCATATAATAAAGCGTTAAATGCTCCAATCAAGATAACAAACAGGAAAAAAGCTCCGATAAAAGATATCAAAGAAATTATTAGTCCATTAGCTCCATAGATGGACAATATTTCCCTTTTTCTAATACCTATATTATTAAAAATATTGATATCCAAAGATGCTAAATCAATTACAGTTATATTCTTATTGATAATCGCTACTATCAAAATAAGCATTATTACTATCAAGACAATACTAGCTATCACTTTAATTTTTTCCAGTATATCAAATATATTATATATATCAGTAGAAAAAGATGTCGTTACTATAATATTTTCATTAGCACTGTCTTTAAGAAATAGAGCTAACTTTCTCTCATCATTAAATTCTGCTATAAAATAAGTATAATCGCTATCATCTTTAATACTTCGGTACATATCATCCGAAACATACAATATATTACCGATTGTAAAAGTCTCGTTTATAAACTTATTATAAAAGACATTTAGTCTTCTATTATTTAATAATTTAGCACTTTTTAAATTTTCATATTCGGTTAGATCTTGTTTAAATATTCCTACTATCTTCCAAGATGCATTTTCTAAAGGAATCATCATTCCAATTAAATCTCGATAATCACTGACTACTTGCGTACTTGTACCTTCGACATTAACATCAAAATACAGGATATATTCAGCCAATATCTCCGATATTACAATATCATAGGAATTAACCGGCTCATCTCCTACCAATAATTCGATATCATCATCATAACTCATAATACCGATATTACTCATATCCCCACTATAAAAAAGACTCGTATCATCATCGACCGAAAAAGCAAAAGAAACATCCGGTTTTATGATCGCTTCCCTTACTTTAGATGAATACTTTATTATATCGAGATTTAAAGGTTGCTCATAGTCGATTCTAATTACCCTATTATTCGGTATCAGAAGCTCGGCATACAATGCATTTATATCGCTATACACTACTCCAAATAAAATCAGCATTAGGAATATAAAAATAAACTCTTGAAGAAAAGCCGATATAGAACTTTTTTTATTGCTAGTAAAAGTATTTTTGATTATATACTTTTTTATTTTATTACGTAATCCTCGATACTTTATTTTCTTAGAAGCATTATTCATTGTATTCGTCTTACTTTCAATATTATTTAAAACACGTCCATCATTAAATCTTATAACACCATCGACATATGAACTATATAACATTTCATCATGACTAACTACAATGACTAAACTCTTTTTACTTATTTCCTTTAAAGTTCTTAATACCATTTCTGTTTTATCATAATCTAATGACGATGTTACTTCATCACATAATAATATTTTTTTATCTTCCAAAATCGCTCTTACTAGAGAAACTCGTTCACGTTCTCCACCGGAAAGCGATAAAATATCACTTTCCATACGATCTTTAAGACCAAATATCTCTAATAAATTGAGACTTTTAAGTTCATCAGACTCTTCTAATAAACATAAATTGTCACGAACATTGAGAGAATCTATTAACTGATCATCCTGAGTCGCATAACTCACATATTTATTAGTATAGCAAACAATATGTCGAATATCTTTTCCGTCAAGCGAAACAACACCATTATAATTATCATCACACCCTGCCAAGATATTTAACAGAGTTGACTTTCCTGCACCTGATGGACCGACAATCAAAAACAGCCCCGTATCAGGAAAAGTTAAATTGACATTAGTAAGTGCTACAGTTTTGTCTTTATAAATTTTATTTAAATTCTTTATTTCAATCATATATTCTCTTTCTCCTGACGATATTTTCGCGAATATATTAGAATATTTAAAAGTATTACAAATATCATTATCATTATAATTAAAAGTATACTTATTAAAGAAAAACTCAATGGCGTCAAACTAAATCCAACTGTATTAGAATATATAAAATTTCCGATTGATATTACTCCAAAATTTATTATAGAAGCTACGATAAGCATTAATAACATAAATATTCCTAATGAAAAAATTAATAATTTCCGCACAGATTTAAGGGAATATCCTAAATTATATAAGACATTCAATTTATATTTATTTTTATTGATTAACACTTCTGAATAGTTAACGAGTATCAAGATGAAAAGCATTATTACTAAGATTATTCCATATATTATATAATTTTTAATTAAAAATAGTGGCTTTAGTATCGAAACTAAAACGGAATCATAAGAGGTACCTTTAAGTCCAACTAAATTAAAAGAATTATCGATTATAGCTGTAGATCCAATACGTTTTAATACATCTTTGACATCTTCTAAAGCAACAGATACTATCGACTCATCTAGACGATAATTAGTTTTTTTATAGTTTTCCAAATTTGAATCACTCAGATAAAAAATATTATCATCACTAAATCCTTTAATACTATATTTAAAAACATCTCCATCAATACTTAAATCCAATGTATCACCAACGACATAATCTCCTAAATCGATTGGTACAATTATCTCATCATTTTCTAAAGTATAATCACTATCTATAACCAAATTAAGCGATTCATAACTGACAAGTTTTAATTCACTTTCACGAACATAATCATTCGTATACTCGCTTATAAAACTAGAAAAACTAGAATTAACGAATAACGTATTTGCATGTCCAACAATAGAATCTAAAAACAACGTATAGCGATAATTATCCTTACTATCAAGTTTGCTATCCCAACTATACATGCTATTCTTTAAATCGTTAAATTCTTGCAAATCATTTTTTACAATACCGGAAATTTTTATATAACCAAGTCCTAATTTATATTTATTATCACCAACTATTTCATCCATACTCTCGGGTTTAAAGAACTCTCCATTATCGAGATATATTCCATAATACATGATAACTTCAGCTAAATACTCACAAATTACCACTTCATCTTGATTGCTCGGCATTTCTCCAAATATAAGGTCCATTTCAAAATCATCAGCAATTTCGACAAAACGCATCTTTTCATAAGCATTATAATAATAAATATTATCGCGAAAATAATCGACATCAAAAGATAAATTCAAGGGATCACTATCATAATAATAGACTTTACTATCTAATCGATATTTTACATTATCTAATAAATCCGCATCCTCATTATCTAAAAACATAAACTCATCTTTTTCATGAACATATGTATTTGCTTGTATATCAATAATATCTATTTCATAAATAGACATCATAATTCCCAGAAAAGAAATCATAATTATTGCAAGTATTCCAATAAAGAAAGAATTCATCCGCACACTAGATAATATACTTTTGACAAGAAAAAAAGTCCTATTATTTTTATTTAAATGTTTCTCAACCGGCCTATTATTTTCATAATCACCCTCGGTTATTATTTCATCATGGATAATTTTACCATTATCCAAAGTTATAATTCGATCGGCATAATTATTTAACTCTTCTTCGCTATGTGCAGTAACAATAACCAACTTTTCCTTACTAATATTCTTCAGTATATTTAACACATTATGCGCATTCTCATCATCTAAAGATGCGATCACTTCATCACACAGAAGTAAATCAGCATTCACTAAAAGAGCACGAGCAATCGCCACTCTTTGTCTTTCTCCTATGGACAACTTTCCTACTTTCTTATTAAGATACTTATCTATATGCAAGATCGACAATACTTCTTCTATCTCTTTTAATGAATTACTTACCAATAATAGATTATCTCGAACATTTAAATCATCTATCAGACATAAATCTTGATAAACAATACCAATATTATTACGGCGATAAACACTAATATCATCATTTTTTGCAAATGACACACCATCATATAACACCGTACCCATATTAGGACGTATTGTTCCACCGATAATTTTTAGGAATGTAGTTTTACCACTTCCAGAATCCCCATTAATTAAAACAAATCCTCGGTCTGGCAATTTAATATTAACGTCAAAAATGGAAAATTTCTTATCGCCCTTATCATTGACATAATATTTGCTAACACTTTTCAATACAACCACTTAATACACCTACTTCAAGTAACATATATATATGAATCAAATTTACTATATACTTTAGTAATCTGTAAAGGACTTCTTAAGCCCATTACAAAAATAGCACCATATAAAGTGCTATTTTTTATTTATTAAATCGATATCACGTAGTTTATACACATATGCCTTATCATTGTCAGTAAGAATAAATATTGCTTCATGTTCCTTAATAACTTCATTATAATTTATCGGTCGCTTTAGTTCTTTTTGAGCATCGACAAGTTCTTTAAAATCCGGAACAAACAAGATATCGACATTCGTCAAATTTGGTAAATCATTTATTTCAACTATAATCGAATCATAAGAACGTAAAATACTTTTTAATACTCGTGAATATAAAGATTCACTATCGACAATTTTCTTTACTAACCAAATTATAAGTACGATAAATAATAATATTGCTCCACCAAACTCGAGATAAATAGCAATATATAATCTATTGTCACTTTCTGTAAGTTCAGAAAACTCTCGTTTTTCATTTTCTACTTTAGGGGAAACAGTAATACTCGTCGTCGTATCATCAACAGGTAAGCTAACTGACAAAGTCTTATAGTCACTTATTTTTTTACCGATTATATCGCTATAGACATCATAACTTATATTTACATCAAATGTTATATCAGCTTTAAATTCCATGTCATAATCCGCTTTAAACTGATTATATAAAGCTAGATATTCGTCTATATTCATATCAAAATCTTCTGTTAAAGCTAAGACATTTCCATCTATCTGGTAATTAAACTCCTCAGATCGATATAACTCTCTTGTCAATATTTTTTCATCAGTATCCTCAACATATACATTCAGATTTCCAATCACATAATAATTATATTCACCTTTAACCTTACTGTTAAATGTCAAAGTATAATTAAAATAGCTATCAATATTATCTATTAAATCCGTTAAATATATATCGTTATTTTCACTTGAGTTATAATACTCATTATCCTTTAAAGAAACCTGATAATTAATCTCCGATTCTTCAGTATAAAGTATATTTTCTAAATCAAATACATTATGACTCATATCGAAGAAATAGTATATGAAAAAAGAACATATACCAATCAAAATAAGCAAGATAATTATTAAGGTGACATACAAAGGAGATCTTTTAGTCCTCATTTTATCACACTCCCCTAATTCCTATATGGATGAATTTATAATTCTTCGTAATTAAATTCTATTTCCAACTCTACTTTTAAAGCCCAATATTCGTGACCATCTATTTCCGTTTTTGCTAATTCATTGGTCAAAACGTACAATTGATCCTCTGTTAAATTTGAAACATCTTTATATCGTATTTCGATATTTACCATATTACGTGTATTACTTTTTAAAGTATCACCAACTCGTGGTGTTTCATTCTTTTTTATATTGTTTGCACTATTATCACTAACATACGTAATTCGATAATCGATATAATCACTTAAATGATATTCTTCTCCTGTAAGATCTGATACCCCAATCGTATAATCATTATAACTGAGCAAAGTCCCCTCGCTCAAAATAGCATCGAGATCACCCGTATTATCAATCGCTATATCAAATGATGTTTCCTCACCATAACTTTTTAACAGAACTGAAACATCATATTTATCATACTTATTGACGATACTTTTAACTGCCGAGTTATTTTCCTTAACTTGCAAATCATCAAGGATAACTTGCCATTTTTTACCAGAGAACATTGAAGCATCGACACAAAAAGTATTGCTAATAGTTATGAATCCCAAAACCATTAACACAAGAGCACAACCCAATATTCCATAAACCAATCTTCTTTCACTTTTAGAATTCATAATACTGCCTTCCTTCTATGATATCCTAATAAAATTATATCGAAATTAAAAAAAATAGTAAAGATTAGTCTTTACTATTGATTTATACTTAACTTAATTTAACAAATTTTTCCTTCGGTGCTTTACATATTGGACAGATATAATCGTCTGGAAGTTCATCTAATTCTGCAACATAACCACAAATCGTACAACGGAACTTACCGCGATTAATTTCGTTATAACTAGCAGCTTTAGGTGGGGTTTTACCCTTCATATTACTCTGGTAATATTCATACGTCAAAACCTCTTTATCATTTCCTTTAAACGCTTCTCTAACTTCTGCAATATAAAGAATATGGCTTCCTAAATCTAACTCATCAACTATTTCACAGGAAAAATCACTAACCATACCTGATAAATAAGGATTTTCGAATTT
>CALVQL010000031.1 GCA_944358235.1 uncultured Bacilli bacterium | reverse complement strand
CATTTACATTAATCGGTGAAGGTTTCTTAAATAACCGTATTATGCAAGATAATGCTGTAATTTTACAAGTACGTCTCCACGCTTTAAATAATTCATCTAATCGTGCATTCTTTGATATTCCAAATTACATAACATTAGAAAACTATATTTCGAGCTTAATCGTATATAACAATCGCCGTAGCCAAATCGTCAATATTAATCTTGAAGACGTTGACGATAACTTAGCTAAAACAATGGTTAAAATATTTTCTAAGATGATATTTGATTTTGCCAAGAGTCGTAAAGAAAGAGCTGCGATACCATTTCATTTATTTATCGAAGAGGCCCATCGTTATGTCGTACAAGATAATGATCATTTCTTACTTGGATATAATATATTCGAGCGTATCGCTAAAGAAGGTCGTAAGTACGGGGTAATGCTCGATCTTATCAGTCAAAGACCAGTTGAAATATCAGAAACGGTTATCGCCCAGATGAGCAATTTCTGTATATTAAAGATGACTCATCCACGTGATCTTGAATATATTAACAAAATGCTTCCGAATATTTCTGGTGACATCATCGAAAAATTGACATCACTACAAAGTGGTACTATGGTCGCCTTTGGAAGTGCGTTTAAAATACCTGTAATAGTGAAGATGGATATGCCTAATCCAGCACCATACTCGGCAAACTGTAATGTTTACGAATGCTGGAAAGCTTAAAGATGTAAAATTTTACATCTTTTTTTTAGGAATAATATGTGTTATCATATGCTCTAGGTGAAAAATAATGATTAATAAAGAATTACTAGACGATTTCCTCGAACAAAAAATTAGAAGATTGGAGCAAATAGATAAAGCAAAACACAACTATTTAGAATCTTACTTAACTGAGCTCTTTTCAAACGAACAAAACCTTCAGCTTAAAGACGGAGATAGAGATACTTTAATACGCAACTTCCTTGAAGATATATATTGTTGGTTCAATCGTCTTCATATGGATACTCAAAAATTAGCTATAAAATATTTAAAAGAATTCCCTCAACTAAACGCTTATAGTAAGCAAATACTTATGATAATTATCATTTTTGCCAATAAAGGTCCAGAGTTTGCCGAACAAGTATTATCGTATTACCAATTAACGCCAAAAGAAATAACTGATTGGGAGAACCTTATCACTACTTCTAAAACAACTAACGAATATTTAGAATATAACTTAAAATATGAAAATGCTCATTCACTTTCTCAACTACAATTATATGAATTAGCATTAGACGAAACACATATTGATGTACTTATGGATCAGGACCACAATTTTTCCGGTTCTACCAAAGATTACAAACTAATAATAGGTAAAGTTATCGACCATCAATTCGTTGTTTGCTACTTAATAGATAAAGACGGAAAAGAAAAGATTATTGGACATTTAAAGGAAGATAACTACGCTTTCGAGGTCACTACTTCCGAACTAGTAAATATTCAAGGGCTTACGTTAAAGCCACAATCGACTAACGATGAATTGACTGTAATTTCCTACGTTTCGACTTATAAACTTATAAGTGGAATGCATGCGGTAGATATCTTGACAGCATATAAAGAAATAGCTGATTATGCTAAATATTTAGATACCGATGAACCTATAACAGCTATTGAGACTATTATGAAACTCAAATACCAATTGCATTAAATGAAGAGTAGAATTTAAAGCACATAGTGCTTTTTTTGGTGACTTATGCTATAATCGTCTAGGCAAAGGAAGTATCGTTTATGAAAGACTTAAAAGAGATTAATAGAAGCTTAATAAAGACATATAAGAAAGCTATTTGGAAGAAGACAATAAAAGCAATAGATGAATATCAGCTTATATCCGAAGGTGACACTATAGCGGTTTGTATATCAGGAGGTAAGGATTCTTTTCTTCTGGCTTGCGTCCTAAAAGAAATCAACCGCCATTATAAGATTAAATTTAACTTACGTTTTTTATGTATGAACCCTGGATATAGTGAAATCCATTTAAATAAAATAAAACAGATGGCAGCTCACTTAGAAATACCTTTAGAGATTTTTGATACACCGATATTTGAAATAATAAAAAACGAAAAAAACCCGTGTTACCTCTGTGCGAGAATGCGTAGGGGATATCTTTACAGTAAAGCTCAAGAATTAGGATGTAACAAAATCGCTTTAGGACACCACTTTAATGATGTTATAGAAACCATTTTATTGAATATGTTATATGCTGGACAATTTGGATCGATGCTTCCGAAAATTCACAGCGATAATTTTGAAAACATGACACTAATCAGACCATTATATTTAGTCAAGGAATACGATATAAAACGTTGGATGACGTTTAACGAATTAGAGTTTATTGACTGCGCTTGTTCAGTAACTAAAAAGAAAAACGATAGCAAACGTCAAGAAATGAAAGAATTAATAGAAAAGCTTAAAGAGGTATATGATGATGTCGATAAAAACATTTTTAAAGCCAGTGAAAATGTCAATCTCGACACGTTATTAGGTTATTATGATGGGGACAATAGAACTTCATTCCTCGATAGATTTTAAAAAGCATCTTTACTTACCAACTAATATATGGTATATTTAAATTACCTAAGAGAGGTCTAAATTTTAAAACCGACTAATTGTGATTCTTGGGAATCTAATTGATCCGTGGTGTTGAAGACCTTGCTTTCTAAGTGTAGGGATCCTAAAGCGGGTCATGTGATGCCCACCTCGTGCGAGCGGGCTTTATCACGCCGACTTCTCTTAGGCTTTTTTTGAAAGGAAGTGGTGTTATGAAGACTAGAAGTTTATTAGAACTTTATAGTAATAACACCATTTTATATACACTTGGTGCTAACTTACTATAAAGTAAGTTTTTTTATTTGATAGGAAGGTGTATAAAATAAAGCAACCAATTGGAATCGTCAAAAAAGTCCAAAAAGATTGCATCAGTATCATCTATAATAATCAAGAAATGATCTATAAAAATATAAAGGAAAATTTATATGTCGGTGATAAATGTATTCTTAAAAATACCGATTCATTAATATTATTACCACGAAAAAATGTCTTATCTCGTTATAAAAGCGATAACACTAAGTATAATAATAAGCAGGAAAATCAGATTATAGCAACGAATATTGATTTAGCAATAATTGTCGTAGCTGTAGACAATCCGCCATTACATCCACGTTTTATAGACCGATATATTATTTTATTAAAGAAAGCAAAAATTCCTTTTATAATTTTATTTAATAAGACGGACTTACAAAACAGTAATTTACAAAATATAATTAACATTTATCGAGATCTCGGCATTCCCATTGTAACTAACAGTTTTATTGATAATAATACCAAAGAAATTAAAGAACTTATTTGCAACAAAAATGTTATCTTTATTGGGCAAAGTGGAGTAGGAAAATCGACAATTATCAGCGCTATAACCCAAAGAAGGCAAATAAAAACCCAGGAAGTATCTTCTCAAAGTAAACGCGGAAAACACACGACGACAGCAACAGAACTTTATCTATGGAATCCAACATCAGCAATTATCGATTCGCCAGGAATCAGAAGTATCAGTTTAAAAAACTATACATTGCAAGACATTGAAGAGGGATTTATGGAATTTACAAAATACAAGAACCACTGCTTTTATAAAGACTGTCATCATGTTCAAGAGGATAATTGTGGCATAAAGAATGCTGTTTTAAAAGGAAAAATAAGTTCCAAACGTTATCAAAGTTATTTAAAAATTCTTCAGGAAGTAGGTAAATAGATGTTTGAACGACTAGAAATACTTATAGGTAAGAAGGCCTTACAAGCTATAAAAAAACAAAAAATCTTATTAATAGGATTGGGTGGAGTAGGTTCCTATGCTCTAGAAGCACTAATTCGCAATGGTTTTTCGAATATTACAGTAATCGACTACGACAAAATCGATATCACTAATCTAAATCGTCAACTTATTACGACTTCAAAAAATATCGGAACAAGTAAAGTAATTGCTGCAATACTACGTGCCAAAGAAATTAATCCAGATATAAAAATCGACGGTCAGGATATGCGCCTTACAACAGAAAATATCGATATGATATTAAAACTCGATTACGATTATATTATTGATGCATGTGATTCATTAGAGGTAAAGTTTGCTCTAATGGAAAAATCTTTACATTATCGTTATAAATTAATATCTTGTATGGGAACTGCCAAAAAGTTAAATCCACAAAAATTAGAAATAACAACCTTAGAAAAGACATATAACGATCCTATCGCCAGAATATTGAGAAAGAAAATCCGCGATGCAAAGATAAACAAAAAGTTCTATGTCGTATCGAGTAGTGAATTACCAAAGGAAATAGATAAATTAGGAACAGCTAACCTTGTACCGAGTGTTGCTGGTATATTATGTGTAAGTTATATAATTGATGATATTTTAAAAAGCAATCAAAAGTAAAAAGCTATCACTTCAAATTGGAGTGATAGCTTTTTTACATATATTATTGTTTTTCCATTAAAAACTTAACTAATTTATTAGGATCATCATCTTTCATAACGATATTATAAATGAGATCGATAACTGGCATTTTTATCTTTTTCCGACGAAGTAGGGTATATATACTTTTAAGCGTATAGTATCCTTCAACAGTCGTCGATTCTAAATATTTTTTCGCACCATCAAAATCCTTTTTTCCTAAGTATACACCATATGAATAGTTGCGAGACTTAGTACTAGTAGCCGTTAATAATAAATCACCAACACCAGCAAAGCTTAAAATCGTCTTTTCCTTACCATTTAAGCCTTTTATTAACTCTTTAATATCATGGAGTGACTCTGTTATCAAAAAACTTCTAGTGGATTCTGAATAACCTAAACCTTCTAAAATACCCGCAGCTACAGCAATAACATTTTTTATCGAACCACATAATTCAATCCCTAATAAATCATTGCACTCCCTAAGCTTTATATTAGTGCCTTTATACGCCTTTTTAGCAATTGCTAGAGTATCTTTGTTGCGAGCACCAATTGAAAGCCCAATCGGCTCTAAATTAGCAATATCAATAGCAAAAGAAGGACCAGAGATAACTCCTAAATTTTTAGTATTTATAAAATTTAAAAAGACTTCATGAACAAATCGACAAGATTCTTGTTCGATTCCTTTAGAACCAATAATAAAATGCATCTTCTTATCAATATATGGCATCATGCCTTTACAAACACTACCAACATATTTTGCAGCAGTCAATATCAGTACTAGATTTGATCCCTTAAGAGCTTCTTCATAATCACAAGTAAATGTAACACTTTTAGGAATACTAAGCCCCTTAAGAGGTTCATAACAAGCTCGCGACGAAATTATCGCATTCTTAGATTCTTCACTTTCCGACCACATAATTATCTTATTCTTTTTATTTTGCGATAAAGCAATCGCCATCGCTATACCATATACACCGGTACCTATTATAGTTATATTCATCGTTTCATCTCCTCATTGATATTTTTTAAACTCGTTTCATAACGATTATTAGCGGGTTCGTAATAACGTCGATCCTTTATTTCATTCGGCAAATATTGCTGTCTTACCCAATGTTTTGGATAATCATGGGGATATTTATAATTTAGAGAATTCGTTTTAATCCATGGTGGGACATTTCCCGTCGAACCGGTTTCGATATCCTGTAAAGCTTTATCTAAAGCAATATGTGCACTATTAGACTTCGGTGAAGAAGCAAGTTCGACCACAACAACACTTAATGGAATTCTTCCTTCCGGTAGACCAAGCATCTCACAAGCATCGATTGCTGCTTTAACTTTTGGTCCCATTCCTGGATTGGCGAGCCCAATATCCTCATAAGCAATTACTGTCATCCGGCGATATATGACATCTAGATCACCAATCGCAATAAGACGCGCTAAATAATACAAGGCCGCATCGACATCACTTCCACGAATACTTTTCTGGAAAGCACTAATAAGATCATAATGCCCATCACCATTAGCATCGCCACCCAATATCGGTTTCGAATTTATCATACGAACCTTTTCAACATCGATTTTCCCAGAATCATTAGCATAATAACTCATTTCTAATAAATTTAAAGCCGCTCTAAAATCTCCAGAAGAGAGTTTGGCTATCAACTCCAACGCCTCCGAATCAATTTCAATTCCTGGTAACTTTAAAAGAGCTCTATTAAGACCCGCGACAATCTCTTCTGACGAAAGGTTATGTAATTCAAATATCTGACAACGACTGCGAATAGCTGGATTAATCTTATAATAAGGATTAGAAGTCGTAAGTCCGATTAATATAATCGTTCCATTTTCGATATAGGGAAGTAATATGTCTTGTTTATCCTTATTCATACGATGAATCTCATCAACTATAAGCACCATTTCCCCATACATCTTCGCTTCTTCTATAACAACATCAAAATCACTTTTATTATTGACAACAGCATTTAAAAGCCTAAAACGTACATTTAATTCGTTGACAATCGCAAAAGCAATTGATGTCTTACCGATTCCTGGATTTCCAAAGAGAATCATACTAAATATCTTCTTATTTTTCACTAAATTATATAAAATTTTGCCTTCACCAACGAGATGTTTCTGTCCAATAACATCTTCTAATTTCTTCGGGCGTAAACTATCAGCTAACAGTTCCATCTCATCACCTTAAAATCATTATAACACAACAAAAGAATTAGACATCTAAATAATCAATCAAATACTTACTTTTACGTATAGCTTCATTTCTCGAAAGAGGTCGGTAGATTAAACGCATCTGTTCATCACACACATCGGAGTTAAAATATTTATTATCAATATTTCTTATATCTTCAAAACGGAAAAAATCTGCTCCATAATATGCAAGTTCTTTAAGATCATTTTCGTCTAAATTAAAGAGCATATAAGTAAAATAGTTAAATGATTGAATGTCTATAATCGGCATCCTTCCATAATATTTACGTAAATGGTCTGTCAAAGCATTAAAATACATCATATGGTAAGAAGCAAATTTAACATTATTAATATCACCAATTTTTACTTTTCCATCTTTTATAAGAATATTCGACGGTTGAATATCCCCATGTACAATATCGGCATCATGCATATTTATAATAGCATCTTTTAATTGCATCATATATCTTTTTTTATCTTCCAAAGTAAGAGGGGATTCTAAAAGCATCTTATCAAGACTAATTCCTTCATCGAGCATACCAAACCCAACATACCTAAAATCGATATATACATCGGCAATCGGAAGCGTTAAATAATCTCTAAGATTTTCCAATTTTCCCAAGTTATGCATTTTTCTTTTAGTATAAAAAAACAAAAATGGCGGAAACAAAATCTTCAAAAGATAATCATCATAGCGTAAAATAGTACTTTCAGTACCACCAGATACTATCGAGTTTTTCATGAGAATATCTTCGTATTCCTCTTCTAAAAATTCAATTTTTTTCATAAAGCCATCACCTATATTTCGTTATTTTAACAAATATTTGTAAAATTTACAACATTCCACTATAATTAGTATTAGGTGATAATATGAATGATAACTATATCGACGAATTTTTAAATCACATCGAATTAGACCGCAGTTATTCGCAGAATACGATTGCATCCTATAAAAATGATTTAAAAAAATTCCAAGATTATATATCGGGAAAATCTCTTTTAAAAGTCGAACCAAAAGACATCGAAAATTTTATCTTAGCGCTTAACGATCTAGCTCCGAGCACATTAAGCCATAATTTATCAGCTTTGCGTTCTTTTTATAATTATTTCTGTCGTTTAGAAAAAATTTCATATAATCCCTGTGATAGCATTGTTCAGCCCAAATTAGGAACTCATTTACCAACATACCTCACTGTCGACGAAATAGATAAATTGCTCAATATCGATATAAAAACACCCTTTGATGCACGTAACAAAGCTATATTAGAGCTGATGTACGCAACAGGTTTAAGAATCAGCGAAGTAATATCGTTGGAATTTTCCAACGTCGACTACGATGAATGCATCGTAAGAATAATGGGGAAGGGGAGTAAAGAACGAATTGTTCCTATTAACGACTATGCCTTAAATGCCTTAAAGAATTATACGGACAACTACCGCCAAGCTCTCATGATAAAACAAGCAAACAACTATTTGTTTTTAAATAACCACGGTACTAAAATGACTCGCCAAGGAATATTTAAAATGCTTAAAAAACTATGTAAAGAAAAAGGAATAAACAAGGAAATCAGTCCCCATACGTTAAGACATACATTCGCAACACATCTATTACAAAACGGAGCAGATCTCCGAGTCATTCAAGAACTTCTTGGACATTCCGATATTTCAACAACGCAGATATACACCCACCTATCAAACGAAAAAATTAAACACGATTATTTTGAATTTCACCCACGCAAATAAAAAGATAGATACATGAACATCGTATCTATCTTTTATTTATGAATTATTCCTCAGAAGTCGAAGATTCATTCATAGAATTCTTAGTTTTAGAAGTTCTGTTTGTTCTACTATTTGCACTTTTTGCAGAATTTTTTTGATTTTTATTCTTCATAATTTTACCTCCCTTAGTATTATGTCCCAATATTGAATAAATATAATATATGTGTTATCATATTTTTAACAATAGGGTGTGTTATCATGAACAAAAAAAATCAAATACTATTTTTAGTATGCCTCGTTTTTATAGGATTATTCGTCTTTACAAATTATTTTATAAATGAAAGTTATTCTTATGGTTTAATGTTAAAAATAAGTGGTACAAAAGGTAATCGTACATTATCATATTACGATGCCGATTCCGGTACACCAATTTCAATTGATACAGCAATAAAATATTATGGAGCAACTGCATACATGATGATGTATCAAGACGGCACTGTATATTTCTATCGTGGTAAAGAAATTACTAAATCCGAATACGATATTGGTTATCAAGGCGAACAAGCAGATATTAGAGCGCGCAATTATGGAGAAGCTGCCTATCGTGTAAAAGATACTGAAGACGTAAAGGAAGCATTTGATGATATTTACGGCAATTTGAGAATAGGAAAATTTTATTTAGAATTCTCGCCATACGAATACGAAAACACAATTGACTGGGATGAAGTTGAAGATTATTATATGGCCAATTATGGTTTGAAAGATGTCAACCAAAATCATTATAATTACTCCTTAAAAGGGGATTTCGAACCAGATCGTTTTGGATCAAACATCAAACCAAATTCAATCTCCGGAGAAATGGAAATAAATTCTACAAATATCAGAATTACCTCTAACGAATATAAAGTAGTAGATGACTTCTTAAATAAACTAATACCTTTAATGCAAGGAGATGGCTCAGATTACCAAAAAATCTTGGCAGCATATACCTATATTACTAACACCACAACATATCTTACTGACGATGGCTTTGTAAATGATTTATTAGCTAGTAACACATCAGTATATGACGTGTTCATAAATCGAAAAAGTGTATGTATTGGATATTCAATCGCATTTTCATATCTTATGGATAAAATGGGAATAGAATCCTACATCGTCGATAATATAACCAAAATTGATCAAGCAAACGAAACATTTACTTCTGTCCACACATATAATATCGTCAAACTAGAAGGAAAATTTTATAAAATTGATCTAACCGGCAATATATTCCTATCAGGAATAAGTTCAGGAGAATTATCATCTAACAATTTGTCATTATCTAGCAGTTCATACAACACATCAAATAAGATAAAGACATATTCCTTTAATTATAATACGATTACATCCTATTTAAACGCCTCTAAGTCTATCAAAACTACAACTACAACGACTGCCAAAAAAACTACTACAAGGATGGTTACAACAAGCTTTAAAACGACAAAAGGCAATAATACTACAGATGATTCTGGTATGATTTATGTTCCAACAAGTAATCAAAATGGTCAAAATAATCCCCAAGAACAAACTACAACAAACAATTCCGGAGAAAACACAACAAATACTTCAAGCAATGAAAGCAATAATGGAGAGACCAACACAACATCAGAAACGAATAATTCTAATGGAGAAGGGGAAACGACACTTCCTCTGGAAGAAGAAAATAAAAACGAACAAGAGTCTTCAAAAGAACCATTTAATTTAAATATTGTATTTGGTTTTCTGTTTGTCTTAGTAATCGTACTTTATATTATCTATCGTATTTTAAGAGGAAAAAAACGTAATATCAATGACGAAGATATACAACTGATCTTAAACAAACATATATCAATTCCCGAACAGAATAATGACAATAAAGAATAAGTGCTATTTAGCACTTTTTATTTGCATAATAAAAAATAAAATTAATACTATATAACATGAAAATAATAATACCATTAATAATAAGTACAGTTGCAGGTTTAGGAACAATAATAGGGAGTTTACTAGCAATTTTGCCAATAAAAAACACTAAAAAATTCATTACCACTGCATTAGCATTTTCGGGATCGGTAATGATTTTAATATCGATATTAGATCTATTACCCCCTAGTATTCACACGATAACACAAGAAATCAACAATTTTAGCAGCATATTATTTATAATACTTCCTTTTATCATCGGAGTTATTATCATCACTGTAATTGACAATAAAATCGAAGGGGAGAGCAGTCTTTATAAAATAGGGATATTATCGCTAATAGCATTAATTATTCATAATTTTCCTGAGGGTATAGCTACCTTTATGACCTCTTATGTCAATACTAACTTAGGTATGAAATTAAGTCTAGCAATAATGCTTCACAATATCCCAGAAGGAATCTGTATAGCAATACCCATAGCTCAAGCCACCCACTCTCTTAAAAAAGGAGTAGGGTTATCAACCTTATCAAGTATTGCAGAACCATTAGGAGCACTAACTGCCTATATATTATTAAAGGATCATATAAATGCATTTACGATTAGTATTATCTTAATATTTGTAGCTGGAATAATGATAACATTAAGTATAAATAACATATATAAAGAATCATTAAAATACGAATATAAAAGATATTTTGTTTTAGGAGTAATATTATCGATTATCTATATAATAATAACTTTTAATATTTAAGGATATTATAATTGATATCATTAAAACAAAAGCGAATTAAGATAATAATATAACGATTAAAAAATTTTGTTTTAGGAGTAATATTATCGATTATCTATATAATAATAACTTTTAATATTTAAGGATATTATAATTGATATCATTAAAACAAAAGCGAATTAAGATAATAATATAACGATTAAAAAATAATGAAATAAAGCTAAAGATTTCCTATAATATAATATATAATTAATATAAGATTTATATAAAAATGTTTAAAAAAAGAAAATAAATAACTTCATATAATATATATTATGTTAACTTCTGAAAAAGAAAGAAAAATATTCACTTAATTGTGAATATTTATTTTATACTTTTCTCGATTGAATTTCCGCAATTTTCTCAAATACTTCAGCAGCATTTTCTGGATTGATATCATTATATCCAAGTTCGCGTAAAGCTTGAATCTTAACTGTATTAAGCTGTTGTGTTCTAGATAATTTTTCCTCGTTACGTGATTCAATTTCTTGAACAAAGCGGTTACGTGATTCAATTACACGATTTTTACTGGCTCCCCCACTATTATATAATGTAAAGGCAGAGTGAATAATTCCTTCGAATACAAATTGCTTATCTTCGTCAAAACGGAATATATTTGGCGCAGTAAAACCAGTAGCTTTAGATAAATATGCTAATAAGTATTTAATTTCTGGAACATTGTCCATACTCTGTAGCATATGGTAAACATATTGTAAAGCATAGAAATTTTCTTCGTGATTATCACTTTCAACCAACTTTTCTTTGATCAAGAAGGTAATATCACTTATCAATGCATGTTCTTCCTTTTTAAGACCTTTTAAATCGAGGTAATCATTTTCTGTAGCTTCTTTAACACCTTCAGTTAATCGGTTTTCTACAGCTAAAAGATAGTCAGTAGTAACTTTAATATTTGCCAAAGTCTCCTCTTCCCCATCTTCTATATCTAATAACTTCAATAATAATATTTTCTTTTCTTTCGGCCATTTATTAATATTTTCTAGCTCCAAATAGTTATAGACCATCTGTCTAGAAACACCTAAATACTTTGCTAATCTTACTTTAGAGATTCCTAATTCTTGTAGTAAATTATTTAATCGTTCCATTTCTGAACTTCCCTTCTCTATTTTACATATTAATGATAGCAATTTTACAAAAACATGTCAATAGTTTACACTTAAAAATAATTAAGAAATTATCATATATTTATTTAAATAAAAAACGCAAATAAAATTTGCGTAACAACCTAATGGCGGAGATGGTGGGAGTCGAACCCACGCGCCGTTGCCGACCTACCGCATTTCGAGTGCGACCTCTTCAGCCTCTTGAGTACATCTCCAAATATCTATTAACTAAATATAATAGTATCATGAATAATAATTTTTGTAAACGTCTCATCGATTTTTTGAATAAAATTACAATTTCTTAATATTTTTAAAATAATTGCTTAACACAAAAATCACTTTTAAAAAAATTATTTTTGCAACAATTATAGCAACTTTTATTAAAGTTAACAGTACTACTATAATAATAACTATTAAAAGAGGAATTAAAGGTATTTGAGATTCAATAATTATTACTTGAAAGATAGAAAGAGATCGACCAATAAGAAGCCAAGAAATAATAAAGTTTAAACAAAAAGCGCAAACATAATCATACCACTTATGATCAAAAACATATTTTTGCTTCTCATCAAAATAAATTCTTGAAAATTCAGTAAATATATAAAAAATTAAAGCTGTAAAAATAGAAAAATATAATTCCTTCAAATCAACAACAAAAAACAAAAAAGTAATTACTGCTGAAATAATTAGTAAATAATTATCTAAAAAATCAAGTAAACTTTCTAAAATACATTTAACATTATTGAAATACGATTTTGAAGGAGCCAAAAGCATATTTACACCAGTTAATATGACGAGAGATAAAAAAAACATTCCATAATATTCAAAAACTATATTTTCTAAACCTTCTCCATACCCATTATTAAACAAAAATAAGACTATAGCAATAATCAAGAGCATGAAAATTGTCAATTTTTTTAATAATCGTTCAATTAAATAATCATCTTCATCTTTAAAAAATGTTTCTACTTTTAATATTTTATTTTTTATATAACATAAAAGTATACCCAAAAAACCAAAAGTTAAAACCAAAATTAGCACTTCAATCCCCAAAAACAAATACGTCATCTTACACTACCTCACTTAACACTCAAATTTAAGGCTTATTATAATATTAATAACCAAATTAAAAAAGGACTTGTTAAGCCCTTTTTAGTTTTTTATAAGAGAATTAAAGAAATTTGTTATGCTCTTCCAGCATACTTTCCATCACTCGTAGATACCAAAATCTTT
>CALVQL010000030.1 GCA_944358235.1 uncultured Bacilli bacterium | reverse complement strand
CGTACTAACTCGGAATATTTAGCTACTGCCGAAAAAGATAAGATAAAGACGATTTTAAATAATATTTCCAAAATAGGATATCCTGTAAAATTTAAAGATAAGAAGACGATCTTCGACGATAGTAAAATAGAATCCCATTCCGCATTAACTCCTACTTATAAGATTCCAGATAAGAAAAATCTAACCGATGATGAATTCTTAGTATATCAGACGGTATTCAAAAGATTTGTCGCTGTATTCGCCGAAGAGGAATGCGTTGTCGAAAAGACGGAAATAAAGATTAATGTCGGCGATTTAGAGGAATTTTCGCTTAAGGGAACGATAATAATAAATCCCGGATGGACTCGTTTTGACGAACCATCATCTAAAGATAAAATCTTACCAAACTTAAATGTTGGCGATAAAGTAAATATCGACTTTAAACCCAAAGAGAAGGAGACGACGCCACCAAAACATTATACGATTGAAACACTCAACAATTATCTAAAAAATCCTTTTAAGGACGATAAAAAAGAGTTAGAAGAACGTATGACTGATGAAGAAGATGATACTGAGGATTATAAAGCTATTTTTGAAGGGCTTGAACTTGGAACAGAGGCGACTCGTACGGGCATTATCGAAAACGCTTTAAAAAGCGAATACATCAACTTAAAAAAAGACGTCTACACTATTTTACCTGCCGGAGAATTCTTAATCGAATCATTACTTCAGATGGATATAAGTATGGATAAATATAAAACTAGCGAATTAGGACAGGCCTTAAAGAAAGTGTATCATAATGAACTGACCATAAATGATACTGTCAATCTCGCTTGTGCTGAAATTAAACGTGTTTTCTTTAAAGAAAAATTACCATTAGAAAAAGATCGTGATACCGGTTTCTTTGGTGACGTTATCGGTAAATGCCCTTTATGTGGTTCCGAAGTAACGCGAACTAGATATACCTATGGCTGTCGCAATTATAAAGAATGTAGCTTTAAGATAAATACGACTATATGTGGACGTGTCATTTCTAAAGAGAATGTAAAACTCATACTACAAGAGGGGAAGAGTTCTAAGATAGAGGGATTTACCTCTAAAAATGGTAAAGAATTTTCAGCCCGATTAAAATTGGAAAACGGTCGTATAGTTTTTGATTTTTCAGATTAACTAAAAAACTATTGACAAATAAAAGAATCCAATTTATAATATAATTACTTAGTATACAAGAGTAGCCTGATTAGTAGTATACTTTTATTTTATAAAACTATACGATCCGCCATATGTTTACATATGGCCATGCGGATTTTTATAATCCCTTTATTGCTACTGTATTATGGAATATGAGTTGTTCACTTTCGATTCATGGTTATTGCTATCTTGATAGATTGTGAATACTAATATTCTATACGTGAATGTCTGCGGACCCATAACAGCGGCTAAGTATACGCATGCGATAGAGAAAGATACTCATAAATTGTTATGGAGGGAACGTGTCTACTGATAATAGATATGTGAACTTATTCGGAAAACTCGAAAAGTTTTGGTTTATCAGGCCAGAACTTTTTTCGTGTGTAAAGACCTGTGTAATATTAACTTTTTATCGCAAAATAATGTTAGTATTAGTTGTATAATAAGAATAGATAGGAGAGGTTTTATGAACGAATTTACTAATGATACAAAATGGTATGACGCTTGGAATGGTTTTACCAAAGGAAACTGGTGCAACAATATAGATGTATCCAATTTCATCAAACTCAATTATCGCGAATATTTAGGTGATCAATCATTCTTATCAGGTCCTACTGAAAAATCCAAAAAAGTATGGGGCAAATGCGAAAACTTATTAAAAGAAGAATTAAAAAAACATGTCTTAGATATCGACACCGAGCATATGTCGGGAATTAATAATTTTGCTCCAGGATATATCGATAAGGAAAACGAAGTCATCTTCGGATTACAGACTGATGCTCCATTAAAACGCATCGTCAATCCATATGGTGGAATTCGTCTCGTCGAAAAAGAATTAGAAGTATATAATTATCATATGGATGATACTTTAATGCGTCATTTTAAGGAATTCCGTCGTAGTCATAATGATGGTGTTTTTGCCGCCTATGACTCTTCGATAAGAAAAGCTAGACATGCGGGCTTACTAACGGGACTTCCTGATGCTTATGGACGTGGCCGTATAATTGGGGATTATCGTCGTGTTGCTCTTTATGGAATTGATTATCTTAAAGAGGAAAAGAAAAAAGACTGGGACTTCCGTTTCGTCGGAACGATGAGTGATGATTTAATTCGCTTACGTGAAGAAATAAATATGCAATATAATGCCTTAGAAGAGATCAAAAAGATGGCCGCTAGTTATGGGTTTGATATTTCAAAACCGGCAACTAATGCTCGTGAAGCTATTCAATGGCTTTATTTTGGATATTTAGCTGCTGTAAAGGAAAACAATGGAGCCGCTATGAGTTTAGGCCGTGTTGATGCTTTTCTCGATATCTATATCGAAAGGGATATAAATGCGGGCATTTTAACTGAAGAGGAAGCTCAAGAATTAATCGATCAGTTTGTAATAAAATTGCGTTTAGTTCGCCATCTAAGAACTCCAGAATATGATGAGCTTTTCTCTGGAGACCCAACTTGGGTAACTTCATCGATGGGAGGAATGACTTCGGATGGAAATTCACTAGTTACGAAGACTAGTTACCGTCTTTTAAATACTCTAACCAATCTCGATACTGCTCCAGAACCGAACATGACTGTATTATGGAGTGAAAGCTTACCAGATAACTTCAAACGCTATTGTGCATGGCTTAGTATTCAAAGTGATGCCATCCAATATGAAAATGACGATGTAATGCGTCCGATATATGGCGATGATTATGCTATAGCTTGCTGTGTTTCGGCAATGCGTGTTGGTAAAGATATGCAATTCTTTGGCGCTCGTTGTAATTTAGCAAAAGCACTACTATATGCAATAAATGGTGGTGTTGATGAGATGAAAAAAGAACTTATTTTAGATGGTGTTGATCGTATCGAAGATGAAGTACTTGATTATGACAAAGTTTTAAGTGCCTATCATAAAGTTTTGGCTAAAGTCGCAACAATCTATTCTAATGCGATGAATGTCATTCACTATATGCATGATAAATATGCCTATGAAGCTGGACAAATGGCATTACACGACACTGATGTTCACCGTTATATGGCTTATGGTGTAGCAGGTTTATCGGTTGCTACGGATTCACTATCGGCGATAAAATATGCTAAAGTTTATCCAATTCGCGATGAATCTGGATTAGCTATTGATTTCAAAATCGAAGGTGACTATCCAAAATATGGTAACGATGATGATCGTGTCGATAATATAGCTAAAGAATTAACGGAGTATTTCTTTGATGAATTAAAGAAACATAAACCATATCGTGATGCAGAACCAACTATGTCTGTTCTTACGATAACTTCTAATGTCGTATACGGAAGTAAGACGGGTGCTACTCCGGATGGAAGAGCTGCTGGTGTTCCATTTGCTCCTGGAGCTAATCCAATGCATGGAAGAGATGAAAGTGGTGCTATCGCCTCGCTAAATAGTGTTGCAAAGCTCGAATATGAAAGATGCTGTAAAGATGGTATTTCGAACACTTTCTCGATTATCCCATCTGCATTAGGAAAATCTGAAGAGGAAGGTGTTTCTAATCTAGTCGCTTTACTCGACGGATACTTTCATCAGCATGCTCATCACTTAAATGTCAATGTCTTAAATAGAGAACTATTAATTGACGCTATGGAAAATCCCGATAAATATCCATTACTTACAATTCGTGTAAGTGGTTATGCCGTTCGCTTTAATCGCTTAACTAGAAAGCAACAAGAGGAAGTTATATCGCGAACTTTCCACGAGAAGATGTAATGTTAGGAAGTGTCAATTCTGTTGAATCATTAGGAACAGTAGACGGTCCTGGAATACGTGCAGTTATCTTCTTAAATGGCTGTTCCTTGCGCTGTAAATATTGTCATAATCCCGAAACGTGGATCATGCAAGAAAAAAATTATGAGCCATCATCTCTTGTCGAAAAAGTAATTCGCTATAAACCATATTTTAATCACGGTGGTGGCGTAACTTTTTCCGGAGGTGAACCTCTTTTACAACCGGAATTCTTGATTGAATGCAGTCGCCTATTTAAAGAAAATGGCATAAATGTCGCTTTAGATACCGCCGGAGCAGGAATTGGTCATTATGAAGAAATTCTAAAGTATACTGATCTTATTATCTTCGACGTTAAAGATGTTACTAAAGAACGCTTTTTTGACCTCACCGGTGGAAATATCGAGAATACTTGGCAATTTTTAGATATTGCTCGCAAGATGAATTCTAAATTCTGGATTAGACAGGTAATAATACCCGGTGTTAATGATACTTTTGCATATATGGAAGAGTTAGATAAATATATCAAAGATCATATAAACATCGATAATGTCGAACGTGTCGAATTCTTGCCTTATCATAAATTGGGAACGGAAAAATACGAAAAACTTCATATTTTTAATCCGTATCAAGAAAAAGAAGCGATGGATGCTACTAAATGTAAAGAGTTATACGATTATTTTATATCTATTTTTAAAGAGTAAATTGTCGAGTGCAATTTACTTTTTTGATTGACTAAGACTTTTCTCTCACGGTATAATTTTAATAGAATAGAGAGTGGTTTTATGAGTAAGAAAATAAGTTTAAAAGGCTGGCATATTGCTTGTGTATTTATCCTTTTTGCTATTGCAATGGCAATCGCTATTTCGTATTTTTATATTTATCCGGATAAAGGAACCTCTTACTTTGCCAACTATAATCAGACTATCGAAAATGAACTAAATCGCCTAATCGCCACTCAACAAGAAGTAGATACGACAATCACTAAAATTAGCGAAAGTAAAAGTTATACATTGGAAGACCCTTATATAATGGTAAATCCTTACGGAATATCTCCTTTATCAGCTTTAATTATCTTTGAAACGACTGATGAAGTATCGGTAAGTGTTTCTATCAATGATTTATATGTTACTACTGTTGAACCAACGACATCACATATTATTCCAATATATGGTCTGTATTCAAATGCGAATAATATCGTTACACTAGCGACAAGTGATGGGCTTACTAAGACCTTAGAGATTGTAACGACTTCGTATAATGATGATACCAAGTCTTTCGAATTAAATGATTTAGTCGTCGAAAACAATTATTATTTCTTACTGGGTGATGTTACTCGTAATGATTCGCGATTGAGAGGCTTTGATTATAATAGTAATTTAGTATTTTATTTAGATCTTTCATATGTCAGTTCTATTGCTTGGACATCTAATGAACATTTCTACGTTGGATATAACTCTAAAAGCAGTTATGGAAATACTGATGCATCGGATCTCTGTCTAGAAATGGATTATTTAGGAAAAATTTATTCTGTTGATACTGATACAAGTGTTTTAAATCCTACTTATAATTTGACTATTGAAAACGGAACTTATCAAGGAATAAACCATAATTTCTATGCCGACAATATCGCTAATTATAAAGTGACGACTGTAAGTTACGAAGGAATTACATTTACGGAACACGAAAGCGTTTTAACTGAAGATATTGCTGGATATTTAAATGATGCGGATATCTATGATGGAGAATTTTCTCTTCTAGCTAACGGTAAAGTATTAAATATCACCATACCTAGTGGAAATAAAGATACCGATTTAATTTTAGTTCCTCAAGATGGAAATTATACATACGTTTACAATTTATCACAACGCACCAATAATATAGTAACTAATTTATCTGGTAAATATGCTCTTTTCCTTAGAATAAATGATGAATATTATAGTTTAATGACCATCTTAAATAATTAGTCACATTAGTGACTTTTTATTATGAAAATAGTATGATTACTGTTATAATAATTATAGGAGAGTAGTATTATGGAGTATTTAAATAAAAATCAAAAATTGTATTGGGATAGTTTAACTGAAGTGACTTTAAATTGGTTAGAATTTTTAAATTCATATATTATTTTTAGTTACACTAATGGTAAATTTTGGGATATTGCTGCCGATATCGAAGAATTAAAAGAAAAAATTATTAATAGTGATTCTAGCGAAGTCTTGGGTGAGAAGGGGAATTTAGAAACTGATTTTTATTCTAAGATTCGAGCAACTGTTAGTAGCGAAATAAGTCAAGGTCTTGCTCAATATCTCGATTATGGTTTGAATCAGGAATCGCAATTGTATTTAGCTACTGCTTTAAGTTTTCGTAAATATATCAGGTCGATATCTTGGGAATTTTTGCACAATCTAACAAATTTATCACCTGAGCAGTATCGTCTTTTAAATGCCTATATCAAGAGTTTGAATTATGCGCCTTTAAAAGGGGTTTTACCTGACTGTTCTATTTCTGATGAATTAAAGGGATTATATCTTGAAAGTTTGGGCATTGAAGCTGATTCGTCAATGTCTGTAATTGCTTACATTCAACAAGTTTTGGATAATCTTAAAAATATCGTAAAAATTTTATACAGTACCAATAATTGTAATAGTTTGATACATAATGTTTTTATGCATAATTATAATATTCTAAGCGATTCTTTAGTTACGGATACTAATCCTCCTTCGAATACTTTACTCTTAAATATTATGGATTTGTTCGACGAGATCAGTAAAGAGCAAAAAAAGATAAAACGTAAGCAAATTTCCAATGTTGGAAGTTTATAATATTGACTTTAACAACTAAAATAATTAGAATAAACCTAAATTGAGGTGGTACAGATGAGTTTAATAGCAGAAACTGAAAAATACTTAACTGAAGTAGTTCATCATACAGGATATGACTTAGATAAGGTAAGTTTAGAGACATCTAATAAGCCAGAGTTCGGTGAATATCAGATAAATGTAGCTATGCAAATAGCTAAAAAATATGGACAAAATCCTCGTGAAGTAGCCGCTTCTATTGTCGAAAACTTGGATGATCGTTTTATTAATGTCAACATCCAAGGACCGGGATTTATCAACGTCAGTTTTGCCGATAAGATAATTCTCGATTATTTAAATGCTGGTATCGATAATTTCGATATTTTTATCGATCAAAATGCCGATAAACGCACCATTGTTTTGGATTATGGTGGTGCTAATATCGCCAAAGAACTTCATGTTGGTCATTTGCGTTGTAATATTGGTGAAGCTATTCGTCGTCTTTTAAATGTCTTTGGTGATAAGACTATTTCGGACATCCACTGGGGAGACTGGGGAACTCCTATGGGACTAGTGATTTTAGAAATAGAGAAGATGTATCCAGACCTACCATACTTTGATCCGGATTATGAAGGAGAGTATCCAAGTACTTCGCCAGTTACTAATGACGATTTAGCAATTATCTATCCTCGTGCAAGTCTTAAGAAGAAAGAAGATCCTGTATATGCTGATGAGGCTCGATTAATGACTAAAAGATTACAAAGTGGCGAACGTGGCATTCGAGCTCTTTGGCAACATATAGTTCGAATAAGTTCTGATGACTGTAAAAAAGTTTATGATTACTTGAACTGTCATTTTGATTATTCTTATGGGGAGTCTGACGCTGATAAATATGTTGGCGATGTTCTTTCTTTACTAAAAGAAAAAGATGTTACTGAATATAGTGATGGTGCTTTAATCATGCATGTTGCCGATCCTGATGACAAAAAGGCGATGCCACCATTGATGCTCGTTAAAAGTGATGGTGCTGTATTGTATGATACGACGGAATTAGCAACCGTTTATCAACGTATGCATGATTGGCAACCAAATGCTATCTGGTATTTTACCGATGAACGTCAAAGTTTGCACTTTGAACAGATATTCCGTGGCTGTTATAAATCGGGACTAACCGATCCGGATGTCGACTTACACTTCTATGGCTTTGGAACCATTAATGGAACTGATGGTAAACCATTTAAAACTCGTGATGGTGGTGTAATGTCTTTAAAGAACTTGATAAAAGAAGTCTATGTTAACATCGAGCCTAAGATAAAAGAAGATATTGTTGGTGATGAACGTATAGTAATAGCAAATAAATTGACTGTTGCTACGTTAAAATTTGCAGATCTCTTGCCTTATCGTAAGACTGATTATATATTCGATGTCGAAAAGTTTACTTCATTTGAAGGCAAAACCGGGATTTATGCCGTTTATACAGCAACTCGTTTGAAATCTCTTTTGAAAAAAGTTGGAAACTCGGGAACTACTATGACTTCGATTGTGAATTCAGATATGCGCGAAATATTAGTAAAACTAACTGAACTATCACGTGTACTAAAAAATGCATATTGTGAAATTACTACTAATTATATCGCTGAATTTATCTATGAATTATGTAGTTTATACAATAAATTCTATGCTAAAAATAATATCAGCAACGAAACATCTATCGCAGTTAAGAACTCGTACATTGCCTTATCGCGTTTAGTATACAATACTTTGAGTAAACTTTTAGATATTTTGGGGATTGAAGAAGTCGATAGAATGTAGTGATGTTGAAAAGAAAGCTGTTTTCAACATTTAAAGTCTTAAAATAAATACTTATCAATATATTTATAATGGAATAAAAATATTGAAAAAAATATTATTTATATATATAATGTTTGAGGAAAGAAGGCGGATTATATGGGAAGAGCCTATGAAGTAAGAAAAGCGAGTATTCAAAAAACTGGAGCGATAAAAGCAAAATTATACTCGACTTTTGCTAAAGAAATATATTTAGCAGCAAAGGGCAATCCTGAAGTTGAAACGAATATCAATTTGAAACGTGTCGTCGAAAAGGCCAAACATCAACAAGTTCCAAGTGATATTATCAATCGTGCTATCGATAAAGCTAAAGGAATGAATGGGGTTGATTATCAAGAACTCAGCTATGAAGGATTTGGTCCAGGAGCATCTACTTTAATCGTCAAATGCTTAACTGATAATGTCAATCGTACAGTTTCTTTTGTTCGTGAGGCTTTCAACAAATGTCATCGTAGTTTAGGAGTTACCAATTCCGTATCGTATAATTATGATTATTTAGCACTTATCGGAATTAAGACACTCGATGCCGATCACATCTGTGAATTATTGCTCGATGCGGGTATTGAACTCGTCGATTTTGAAAGTGAAGAAGGTGAAGCATTAATTACCGCTAAGCCATCCGATGTTTCCAGTATAAAAGATGTCTTAGAACATAATGTAGAAAATCTCGAATATACTATCGATGAGATAGGTTGGTATCCAAAGGAGAAAGTAAAACTTGAAGGTGAAGATTTGGAAGTTTTCGAAAGACTGCTAAGTCTTTTAGAGAATATCGATGATGTCACCGAAGTATATCACAATGTTGATTTATAAAATAACTCCTTGGTGAGTTATTTTCTTTTAATTTTCACAGTTTTAAGCTAATATATGTTACGAGGTGGTCGGAATTGCGTATCTTAGTTGTCGATGATGAAGAATTGATAAGAGATGTTATTAAAGAATATGCCGAAAATGAAGGATATAGTTGTGATGAAGCTGAAGACGGAGCGAAAGCTTTAGAGCTTGTGCAAAATAATGATTATGATCTTATTATTCTAGATATTATGATGCCGAAGATGGATGGTTTTACTGCTATAAAGGAAATTAAAGCGGAAAAGAATATTCCTGTAATTATGCTTTCAGCACGAAAAGAGGAATTTGATAAGCTTCAAGGTTTTGATTTGGGCGTTGATGATTATGTTACTAAACCTTTTTCACCAAAGGAATTAATTGCGCGTATTAAAGCTGTAACGAAGCGAAATAAAGCTAGTGATATCTTGACGGTTGGTAATATCTGTATAAATAAATTATCACATGAAGTACTAGTGGATGATAAACTCGTCGATATGACTCATACGCAATTTGAGTTGCTCGACTTGTTCCTTTCTAATCCTGGAATAGCTCTTTCTCGTGATAAGATTATAGAAAGTATTTGGGGATATGATTATGAAGCTGAAGATCGTACAATTGATGCTCATATCAAACTTCTGCGTAGTAAGTTAGGTCCTTATCGCAACTCTATCAAGACGATAAGAAAAGTGGGTTATAAATTTGAATATGAAAAAGAATAATTTGACAATTAAGACACTTGTTTATCTAGCAATCTTTTCGATTGCTATTCTCTTGTTGTTGTGGATAATTCAAATTCAATTTTTACAGGTGTTTTATGAGAAATATCAAATTGATAATATTACCAAGGTAGCATCATATATCGAAGAAGATACTGATTCTTTACCGGCTAGCCTAGAAGATTATGCATATAAATATGATATGTGTATTCAATATTATACTCTTGATGGAACAATTGGATACAACCTAAAAAATACCGGCTGTCTATTAGGATCTAGTAATTATCAAATTGCTAAATACAAATCACATTTATTGACATCTGATAAAAAATATATCAAACTATATGCTCCAAATACGGGAACAAAGAGTATTATCTATCTTATTAATCTCGGAGAAGGAAACTATATCTTCTTGAATACAACTCTTGAAGATTTGAATACGACGACATCCCTTTTAAAAAATCAATTGATATATATAATTTTGATGTTAATCGTTTTATCAATAATCATGTCGATATTTATCTCAAAACGAATTAATAAACCGATCATTAAGATCATCGAAAAGGCTAAAGAACTAGGTCGAGGAAATTACAATATCGTTTTTGATAAGAGTAATATCGCCGAATTAGACGAATTATCCGAAGTCTTAACCGTAGCTGCTAGCGAAATGAATAAGACCGAAGAACTCAGACGTGATTTGCTTGCTAATGTTTCTCACGATTTAAAAACGCCACTTACGATGATCAAAGCATATGCCGAAAAAGTTCGTGACCTTTCTTATAAAGATGATGAGAAAAGAGAGAAAGACTTAAACATAATTATCGAAGAAAGTGATCGCTTAAATGTCTTGGTTAACGATCTTCTCGATTTATCTAAATTGGAAGCTCATGCCGAAGAACTAAACATAACCAGATATGATTTAGTCGCAGATATTAATGCTATTTTAAAACGTTATGATATTATCAAAGAAACGGAAAATTATAAGTTTATCGTCGATATGCCAAGCAAAGCATACGTTTTGGCTGATCAATCGAAGATGGATCAAGTTATATATAATCTTATCAACAATGCTATTGAGCATACTGGTGAAGACTTGACGGTAAAGATAACAGTAAAAAAACAAAAGGATACATACCTTGTCGAGATAACCGACAGTGGAAAAGGTATAAGTGAAGCTGATAAAGCTCTAGTTTGGAATAAATATTATAAAAAGGAAAAGAATCATAAACGTAATGTCGTCGGAAGTGGAATTGGACTTTCAATAGTAAAAGAAGTCTTGGAACATCATAAATTCGAATATGGAATAGATAGCAAACTGAACGAGTATACAACTTTTTACTTTAAAATTAAAAAAACTAGATAATTTCATATTATCTTCATAATTCTTTAGTAATATCTATAATGAAAAAGGAAAAAAATGTATGAAATCCTATACAACGATAAACATATAAACTCAAACTCACACTATAAAAATCTTATTTCCTTTTTCAAATTTTTATCAGGATACAATTTAGTTTCTAAATTGTATCTTTTTATTGCATATTAAATTGATAAATGATAAAATCTACTTATAGAGTATAGAATCAAGGAGGCATTAGAGGTTATGAATGGTGGAAAAGGCAGTACAATTTTACTTACGATTATCGCTGTTGCAACTCTTTTAGTAGCTGTAGTAGGTGCTACATTTGCTTATTTTGGTGCAACTATGAACAGTGGAGATGCCAATACCACTATCGAAGTTACAAGTGGCACACTATCGATAGAATATGATGGAAATAGCACTTTAACTGGTGGCAATGTAAATCCTGGTGAACAGATTGCTAGCAAGAATTTCTCAGTTACTGGTGTCGTAACGGGATCTAATAATCTCAATTATGAAGCGAACCTTGTCGTAAAAAATAATACATATAGCGAAGGAGCTTTAGTTTATACAATTACAAGCAATAATACCTCTAATAATGGATCGACGATTGCTGCTACTAGTGAACCGGTTGCAATACCTACTGGGACATCGACGATATCTTTAGGAACAGGTTTATTTGCTGGACCGACCTCTACCGGATCAACTCATTCTTATACGATAACGATTGAGTTTGTTAATACTGGTGGCGATCAAAGTGCTGATTTAGGTCAGGCATTCGAAGCACAATTGAGTGTAACACAGACTAAGAAGTAAAAGATCTATCGAGATCTTTTTTTATCGGTATTTATTGAATTACATGACATTTTTTTATATAATTGACAATAGGAGAATAGCGATGAATAAAAAGGGAAATAAAATAATTGAAAAGTTTTTTAGTATTATATCATTTGGTTTTTTGCTTATTCTTTTTTTTCTTGCTATATTTTTTGCGTTTTATATTATATCCAATCAAATTGCTCGTTTAACTAATTCTAAACCACTAATCAGTATTTTCACTATAGTAAGTCCAAGTATGGAACCGAACATTAATGTCTATGATGTCATAATAAACACGAAAGTATCAAGTGAAGACGATTTAGATGTTGGGGATATAATAACGTTTTATTCGGACGCAATAGATACTGGTGGATACACTATAACGCATCGCATTACTGAAATAGTTGAAACAGAAGAGGGAAGAATTTTCTTTACTAAAGGGGATAATAATCAAGAAGAAGATAATGGATATATAACATTTGATAATATTGTTGGTAAAAAATTTATCCGTATTCCTAAGTTAGGACGACTTCAGATGTTTATTTCTAGTAAAACGGGATGGTTTTTGATTATATTAATTCCTGCTATACTGATAATTTTAATTGACGTAGTAAAAATCGTCAAAGTGCTTCGAATAAAAAGACAAATTGCTAACTTGCCGGCTAACAAAGAAGTCGCGCGTATTCGCGAACAAGAAGATAATAAGAAGATCCGTGCTATTGTCGAAAAAGCGACTAATTTTAATAATAAGCGATAATAAGTGGGTATAAATTTTCAAATTTAGTTAACATTTTTAATAGTGATACAAGCTTCAAAGCTTGTTTTTATTTTAAGTAGAGGAATGATTTAACTATGGATGAAAATTTACGACCATTAATAATCAATATAATATTAACTTTACTTCTGGTATTTGTATCTATACCACTCTGGAACTCATCTGGAATTGAAAAACTATTACGAGTAGCGACGACTTTTGATAATCTGGATATTGCTATGACAATCAAAAATTTTCAGGATATTGGTATTATCTATGAAAAAGATGAATGGATTGAACTTGAACCGACGGAGATATATTTACGCAATCAGAACTCCTATGCTAAAAGTTGTGATTTGATTATGAAGATCTCTAAAGGTAGTACATTAGACTATGAAAATATTTATATAGCTATCGACAATAAAGTTTATCTTCTATCCGAACTTAAAGTTAATGAAAATCAAAACAATTGTTATTATAGATTATCGACATTGGACTTTTCCTCATATACTGATAGGAGAGTGTTTCTAAGATTATGGTTAGAAGGAAATCCAAATTCCGATATTGATGATTTGAAATTGCTTGCTGATTTCATAACTGTTTAAATTGTAAACTAAAATTAATTGCACTTTCGTTCTTTTGATTGTATAATTATCTTATGAAGAGTACTTAACAGTCAGGGGGATTTTTTATGTACGAAAACGATAAGATAACTATTAATTGGCTCAAGATAATTGTTCGAGTAGTAATTGCATTTCTAATATTGATGCTGACTATTAAATTGGTATCAATTTGTCTAGACAATAGTAAAAACTCCAAAAATGATAAAATTCTCGAAAACAACTTAAATATCTTAGATGAATTTGCCAATACATACTTTACGGATGATCTTCTTCCCGATGAAGTAGGAAAATCAGTAAAAATATCCGTTCAAGATTTGATTGACGAGGAATTATTAGATATCGAAGAACTCGACAATGCCGATTCTTGTGATATGGAAGAAAGTTATATTCAAGCTACGCGTTTAGAAGACGAATATCAATTGAAGTCATTTATGGTCTGTGGCGATGAAGAGGATACTAAAAATTCTTTCATCGAAGATAAAAATACGGAGCCAACAACCGAAGTTACAACGACAACTACAAGAACTACAGTAACGACTACAACAACCTCATCGACGACATCTAATACTACTAAAAAAACGACTACTACTGCCAAAAAGACAAAGAACTATCAGATAAGTTTTAATTCTAATGGTGGAAGTTCAATTTCTTCAGTAACAGTAAAAGCAGGAGCTAAATTGTCTAAGCCGGAAAACCCAGTAAGGGCTGGTTATGAATTCGTCGGATGGTATTATCGTGGTGAAGCTTTCGATTTTGACAAAGCTATTAATCAGGATTATGTCTTAGTAGCTAAATGGATAAAAAAATAATAACGTCTTTATGACGTTTTTTTTATGAAAAATATTTTAAAATAGTTTTAGTATGTCATAATTGAAATATATAGTAGAAATGTGTGTGATTGAGTGAAGTTTATTTGTTTATAGAAGATTTAAAGATCCTCCGATGTTTGTTTGTCTAAAATAATTATGATAGGAGAGATTTCATGAAAAAAGATTTATACAAGATTTTAGGGCTTGCGATATTTTCTATAATGCTATTAACAGGATGTACTTTAGGGAGCAGCAAAGATAAAAGTGATAATAATATAAATATAGAACATGATGAGGAAATTGCAGTTTCTTCTTATGTCTCATCTGATAATAGTCAAATCATTTTATACGTTACCAATAATTTTTCTTATAATATTGGAGCACTTGATATTAAAGCCGTATATTATGATGAAAAAGACCAAAGAATTATTCAAACAGAACGTATGTGTGTGTATCT
>CALVQL010000029.1 GCA_944358235.1 uncultured Bacilli bacterium | reverse complement strand
TCGGCTGATGCTATAGTAGTAACCAAGGATGTATATTTATCGAAGTTTGCGATATTTGACAAGTTAAAAGATAACGGAATCGTTATAATAAATACAAATGACATAACTAAATGTCTAAGTGATTTCCATCAACAAGATCTTGATTTACTAAAAAAACGCAATGCCTTGATTTATGTTATTGATGCTACTAAGATAGCTGACAAGTTTGAATTAAACGGCAAGATTAATAAAATTATTGAATGTGTATTACTTCACGTCTTGGGATATGACGATAAGATAGAAGAACTAATCAAGGGAATTGATATAATTTTTAAAACTAAAGGCGAAGATGTCATCAGACGTAACAAAGAAGCCGTAAAAGAAGCTATTGCTAATTTGCAAATGATAAAAATTGCTGATGATTTTAATACGAATCTTATTAATAGCAAATCCGATATTTTCGAACGTATAAATGCTCGCCAAGGAAACGAGTTAAAAGTAAGCGATTTAGTTCCATTTAGGACTGGATGCTTCCCTGGTGGGCTCGCTGCAAAAGAGAAAAGAAAAATTTCTAATAAAGTTGCGAGATGGATTCCCGAAAATTGTATTCAGTGTGGTATGTGTTCATTTGTTTGCCCGCATGCCGTTATTCGTCCCTTTTTAATTAATGATGAAAAAGGTCTTCCAGCCATTGGAGCAAGTGATTATCATTATTTAATATGTGTTTCCGAAGCCGATTGTACCGGATGTGGCTTATGTGTATCCGTCTGTCCTGGAAAAAACGGCAAAAAAGCTTTGGAGTTAGAAGCACCAAACTTTGATAAATCTAAAGATAGCGATTACTATTTTAATGAATATGAAAACCCCAAAATCTTGCCGAAGTTTACAATTAAAGGAAGTCAATTACTTCGCCCGCATTTTGCTTTTTCTGGAGCGTGTGCTGGCTGTGGAGAAACTGCTTATATAAAATTGCTTACACAACTATATGGTGATGAAATCGTCATTGCTAATGCTACAGGATGTTCTTCAATTTATGGTGGTAGTGCCCCATCAACGCCTTATACTCTCCCATGGGCCAATAGCTTATTTGAAGATAATGCCGAATTTGCTTTTGGGATGCATATTAGTTATCAAGTTAAACGGAAACGCATTTTTAAGATAGCTCAGGAATGGTTAATTAAAAATCCAAACGATGAGGTAATCCAACGTTTAGTAGATTCCTTTGATGATGCTATAGTTACTAGACAAATTAAAGATGAATTAACAACTAGACCGGATAATCCAATACCGGAGTCTCTGCTTGATTATATACCTGCTAGAACTATTTGGGGTATTGGGGGCGATGGTTGGGCATATGATATTGGATTTGGCGGACTCGATCATGTTCTTTCTTCGAATGAAAATGTTAAAATACTGGTTTTAGATACCGAAGTTTATTCTAATACTGGTGGACAGATGAGTAAATCAAGTCATATGGGACAAATTTGTGAATTTGCCGATATGGGTAAAAAGACCGATAAAAAAGACTTGTTCAAAATTGCTATGTGTTATCCTAACTGTTATGTTGCATCTATCTCATTAGGGGCAAATATGATGCAAACACTTAAAGTCTTTGAAGAAGCTGAAAAACATCATGGACCAAGTCTTATAATCGCTTATTCTCCATGTGTTGAACATGGCATAAAAGGCGGACTGAGGTGTTCCATTGATGAACAAAAGCTCGCCGTGGATGTTGGATATAGTTTGCTGATGCGTTACAAGTCAGAAGAACAAAGACTATATCTCGATTCAAAAGAACCGGATTTTAACCGCTATGAAGAATTTCTAAATCATGAAGTACGTTATAATGCTCTTAAGATAAAAAATGCTGACTATGCCCACGAATTACTCACAAAAAATCGCTTATCAGCAGAAAAAAGATATGATTACTATCGAAAATTATCGGAACAAAAGAAGGAGGATTTATGAAAAAGTTAAAAATTGTTGTTATGATGATGTTCGTTACGCTACTTATGACGGGGTGTGGATCAAATGATACTTCGATCGTCTTCGATGTCGAAACCGGAGATAAGATTAAGGTAACACTTGATGAAAGTGATAACTATCAGTTGATTGATGATATACCATTTGTCGTTTCACAAGATGATGAAGAATTGAGTAAAGGGACTTTTATGAACGAAAATGGATATAATCAGTATAAAGAACTTGTCGAAAACAATGAAGATGTTAACATCTTAGATGAAGAAAGTAATTCCAATATTGAATATATCTTCTTTGAATATGAAAGCTATACGACAGAATATAATTACATCATAATGATTAAAGATTCTAATACAGGAATAGTATTGAAAAACACTGTATCGCAAGATTCTGCAGAAGAAGTTTTCTCACGTTTGAGTTTTGCTAGGGATTAGGTATACCTAATCCTCTTTTTTTGTTATAATAAAAATGCTTAAGAGGTGATTTCATGCTAAAATCAAACGCTATTGATCGATTATTAAGAGAAAATCCAGAACTAAAGGATCGTCGTTATGGACTTCCGGATATCGGCCGTCGTCTTGATGGAGAATATTTCAATCCAACCGTTCAAAATATTGCTGATGCTATAAATTTTTATGGATATGGTGTTCGTGATGCCGATATTATGAATATTCCTGATATCGATTTAGGAACGGGTAATCCTGCGAGATATAAACCATTTCCATTAGCGATTGAGCGTATGAAGAAATCTCTTAATTCTCCGAATATGTATAAATACCCATATACTGAAGGAGACGATAATCTTCGTCAAATTTTACTCGATTATGTAGAAAAAATTGGTTTTATTAATAATTGTCCATATTCTTATCCAGATGTCGATTCTCGCGGTTTATCCGTTCATAATTTGACATTTCTTCCATCGACATCTATTGCTTTTAATCTCATTATTAATATTATTTCTAAACCTGGTGATGTCGTCATTGTTCCCGCTCCAAATTATGGATTGTTTACAATTCGCGCTGAAAGAGCAGGTGCTGAAGTTGAACTTCTAGAGCTATCCAAAGACGATAATTGGTTAGTTAACCCAACTAAGTTAGCTAAACGTATCGATGATATAAACGAAAGTCTTGCCATGACTTATCATCGAAGAAAAGGATATGTACCTCGTGTTGTCGCTTTTTTAAATATGAACCCTTCTAATCCAACCGGAAAAATAATGGGTAAGAAAGAATTAAAACGTCTTGAAGAAATATCTCGAGTCTGTCTCGAACGCGGAGTATTTATAATTGATGACTTAGTATATCGTGATTTAGCTTTCAAAGAGGAAGATGTAGCTATTCCTGTTGCTTCAATTCCGGGAATGTTTCGTAATACCATATCTTTATTTGGACTTTCTAAATCTTATGGACTAGCAAGTTTGCGAGCTGGATTTGTCGTTGCTGATGAGATCATCATTCGCGAGTTAATAAATCGTATTTTTCAGGAAATGGACTCTTCACCAGATATCGTTGGACAAGCCTTAGCAGGAGCTTTTAACACTAGTAAACGTCATGACACAGAATATAAAAAATACTTTCAAGAACTACGCAGTATATATTATTATAAATATAATCTTGTTGCAGCGTTAGTCGATGGCATCGATAAAATTGATCCGTCTTTAAAGGATTCTATAAAAGAAGAAGTAAATAATATTGTAGAAGATGAAAAATTAGCCGATAAGCTTTTAGCTGGAATGCCATATGTTCATTTTCCTCAAAATTTAAAACCAGATGCGGGCTTCTTTGTTATCCTCGATTTTTCGCAACTAAAAGGTATGAAATACCGTGGAATACCGATCAATACGGAACGTGATTTACTCCAATATTTTTATAAAATGTGTCGTCTTCGTTTCTTAGTCGGTCAGTCGATAAGTTGGCCTTATCAAGATGAACTTGTCGGACGAATATCCTTTGCTCTTGATGATAATGTATTGATAAATGCATTAAAGGAAATGCATCTTGCAATTCTAAAGTTGGATTCTAAAGATGAATATCTGATTCGCAAGAACATTTTAGAAGATCAAGCTCAGATGGCGAGGATAAAAGTCGACGGCTGGCGGAATGCTTATGATCAAATTATTGCTTCTCAATATTTAAATTCTCTGGATTATGAAGCTCAGACCGAACGATACATAAGGAGTTTTGAAGAATATAAAGATTTAGTATTAGTAGCTGTTAAAGATGATGAAATATTAGGTTATTCTTGCTTTGATTCTAAAGATGATATGAAATATGATTCGGAACTAATAAGTTTATATATTAAGCCGGAATATATTGGGCATGGAATTGGTACTTCTTTATTTCGCGAAACCGCTAAAGAGTTATATCAGCAAAATAAGAATAATATGATCGTCTGGTGTTTAAAAGAAAATACGAAAGCGATTAAATTTTATGAACATCTCGGTGGAAAAAATGTCGAGACAAAGATTGCCAAAATAGGTGATGAATATTACGAGGAATATGGTTTCTATTTTGATTTAAGAATGATTAACGATAATCCGTTTTAAGGGGGATAATTATGGATTTATATGAATACGGAACAGAAAGCGCTTGCGTGTTAAGCAGTATCGATGAATATGAAGCCGGTAATGAAGAGTATTCGGAATATGTCGAATATATTTATGATGAAGTAAAAAGTAGCATTAAGGGCTTCAAAGGATATGCTCTAAGATATAGAGTTTTGTTGTTTGTAATATATAACTGGTTAAAATATTTTGATAAAGAATTCTCGGAAAATGAGTTATATCAGGAAGTAATCGAATATTTACATGGAGATATCGCAAATTATCGAACTACTAGTAAACAAGTTGCATCTTATCTTAAGGATACGACATGCAATGATTTAAAGATTGCCTATCTCTTATCTCTTAAAGTAACACTAATCTTGAATCGGATGACTGATGAATTTAACTATATTAGAAGATTAATTGAATCTTTCAATAGTCGTTTTATTACGATGTATCCGACATTTAATCGTGATGCTAGTGTCAGTGAAATAGATGAAATCGATTTGGAGGTAAAGAAACTATTGAATAAAAATTCGGAAGTGGAATAAAAGAGGTGAAGTTATGTTAAAAGTAGAAAATATAAGAAAAAAATTTGAAAAGTTTAAAAATAAAAAGGAAAAAGAGGAATTTTACGCTGTTGATGGAATATCTTTTGAAGCTAATGACGGCAGTATAATCGGTATCTTAGGACCAAATGGTGCTGGTAAGACGACCTTACTTCGAATAATCGCTGGTATTATGGAGCCAAGTGAAGGAACAGTACGTTTTGATGATTTGACATATGATAAGAACGCTGTCGATATTAAAAGAGAAATAGCTGTCTTATCTGGTAATACGCATCTATATAAAAATATTTCGCCATATGAACTTCTCAAGATGTGTGCTGAAATATATGATGTACCGTCCTCTGAAATCGATAAAAGAATTAAAGAGATATCCGAAATGCTCGAAATGGATAAGTTTTTATATAATAGAATTGAAAACCTTTCAACTGGTCAAACGCAAAAGGTCAACATAGCACGTTGTTTTATTCATCATCCTAAGTATTATATATTAGACGAGGTTACGAGTGGACTAGATATAATTGCCAGTCAGATAATCTTGGATTTTATCAAGAAGGAAAAGAAAAATAATAAAGTCATATTATATTCAACGCATTATATGGAAGAAGCCGAGAATATCTGTGATTACGTAATAATGATTAATAAAGGGAAAATAATAGCAACGGGAACTCCGATGGAAATAAGAAAAAAGACTGCTACGAGTAATTTACGTGATGCTTTTTTCTCATTAGTAGGAGGATATCATGAATAATATTATGAAAATTTTGAAAAAAGAAATGCGCGAAGTATTTCGTGATCGTAAGAGTTTAGCAATGATGCTAATTATACCGATTATGATACCTCTTTTAGTATTAGGAATGTCGGCATTATTTGAGCTACAGATTAATAAAGATCCGGAAGAATACAATAAAATTGGATTTACATATGAATTAAGTGAAGAAGAGAAAAATCTAGCACAAGAGTTGAATATCGAATACTCTGAAGGTACTCCGGAAGAAATTAAAAAATCTTATGAGAATGGTGAAATATACCTATATATAGATAAAGATAATAATAATTTTACTGTTAATTATTCCGAAAGTGATGATCTAAGTTCCTTTGCTCTTAATCTAGCTGATACTTATATAGCTAGTTATCAACAGATGCTTCAAAGCACATATCTTTTAGAACATGACATCGATCCTAATGAGGTATTGAATATTGTAAATACGACTTATCAAATAACTGATGAAGATAGTAATTATTTTTCTAATTATATAACTATATATGCCTTTATGTTTATAATCATGGCGATAACCGTATCTGCAACGTATCCTGCAACAGACACTACCGCTGGCGAAAAAGAAAGAGGAACTTTAGAGACCCTATTAACTTTTCCAATCAAAAGTCGCGATATAATAATTGGAAAACTTGCAAGCGTTACGTTATCATCAATTATAACGGGGCTATTAAGCCTAATCTTAGCTCTTGCGTCATTAGCGTATGCTAACAATATCTTTGAAATTTACAAAGGAATAAATATCATGCCTTCTATATCGAGCATTATTGTTGCTATCATTATAATAATATTCTACTCTTTATTTATTAGTGGATTATGTATTGCTATAGCGAGTATGTCCAAAACATTTAAAGAAGCTCAAAGCGCACTTACACCGTTGACATTCATATCTTTTTTTCCAAGTATGATTGCCTTTATGATTAATATTACGACGACACCATTATTAGCAATTGTTCCATTTTTAAACTTCACGTTGATATTTACAGATATTAACGCTGGAAATATCGATATTATCAACATTATGTTGATGATTATATCAACGCTTATTTATATAACATTAGTTATCGTCTATATAATTCGCCAGTATAAGAGTGAAAAAATCCTCTTTAATGAATAATATGGAACGAACTAAATCTATTAGATAAGTATTTTTTAATAGGGTATACTTTTTGCTGAGAAAGCACATGCGAAAAAGGAAAAAACTCATATAATAAATCAAAGGAGTGATTATATGAGTTTTTTTACTGTTCAAATAAATTCAATAATTGCTAATGATCCATCTATAAAGAGCCGAAAAGAAGCTGTTTTTCATCCATCTTTTAAAGCGATGAGTTATTATAAAATCAGTCATTATTTATATCAACATAAGCACTATATTTTAGCGCGTATCATATCCAATCATGCCAAAAAAGTAACCGGAATTGAGATTCATCCTGGTGCAATATTAGAAGATGATCTTTTTATCGATCATGGTAGTGGAGTAGTTATTGGAGAGACTTCTATTGTTGGGCACGGAGTAATATTATTTCATGGAGTTACTTTAGGAGGTACCGGCAGTGAATCAGGTAAAAGACATCCAACCATTGAGGACAATGTCTTAATTGGTTGTGGTGCAAAAGTTCTCGGAAACATCTGTGTTAAAAAGAATGCGAAAATAGGAGCAAACGCCGTAGTTATTAGAGATGTCGATAGTAATTCTACCGCTGTTGGAGTTCCTGCTCGATGTGTTAAGAAAGAAGATTGATATGTCAATCGTACGAAACATATGATATCATTAACTTGAGGGATCGTTATGCAACAGAAATATTATAAATTTGAAGTAAATCTCATATATATGAATATACTCGCATTAGTCTTATATATTTTGTTCTTTCTTGGTATTACTATTCTTTATCCAGAATCGATAGCGAAGCTATATACGGGAAGTGGTTTTTGGATATTTATTAGCTTGCTCTTTTTATATTTTGCAATCCATGAATTATTTCATGGAATTGGGTATAGCTTATTTGCTCGTAATCGTCAAAACATCAAATATGGAATTATTATCGAAAAAGGCGTTTTTTATGCTATGTGTCAGGAGTTAATCAATAAGAAAGCTACTATTATATCATTATTAATGCCAATTATTTTTTTGAGCATAATACCATGGATAATATGTCTATTTTTTGAGTTACCAATATTATTTATCCTCGCTGGAATGAATTTCATTGGAGCAATTGGCGATTTTACGATGTTATTTCTTCTTTTAAAATTACCCGACGTTTCATATATAGATTACGACAATTCTATTGGAATGTATCTTATAAGTAATCAAGATATTTCCAAGTATCGTTTTATCGGTATAAAATGTGTCGATTCCGGTATTCATGATGAAAGACTAATCGATAAAAGTATAAAAAGATTTTATATATCACGACCTTCAAAGATATTTTTTATAATACTAATTTTATTTTTAATTATAAATTTGGTTAGATCAGTTTTATAGCTGTAACTTGACACAGTTAATGGAATATTTTTCATGCAAAATTCATATATTTATGATAGTGTATAGATAGTGAAAGGAAGTGATTTATGAAGATTCGACTCATAGGTAGTAATGGGAAAGAAAAACAAAAAATTGATGAAGTAGTAAAAACTTTGGAATGTCAAGCGTCGATTGAAGAGATATCGGCTACTGATAAGACAAAGTATGATATAAAGTACACCCCAGCTATTATAATTGAAAATGTTGTAATCAGTGAAGGGCAAGAGTTATCTATGAATGAATTAAAAGATGTAGTATATCAATTTATAGAAACATAATTTAGCACACAAAAAGCATCAGTTAGCTGATGCTTTTTTTCTTGGTTTCCTCTTTGGTTTTAATAGTTCTTTTTGTTTTTCCTTTTGACTAAAATAAGCGATTATGTTTATGATAACAATTGGAATAAATATCGCTAAAACAGCTAAATTGTCGACCAATGAGTTATTAAGATTTATTGCTAAAATCATCATAATTGCCCATGAACAAATTGCCAAAAATAAATAATCTAACTTCTTATATATCAAAGACGTCAAAGAAAATATTGCAATAAAAGCGAGGAGTAATAGTATAAGCGCCCACCACGTAGAAGAATATATACTTTCGAGTAAAGTTTCGACTCCTAATGCCGTGAATATTTCTGAATCACTATACGAAAGAGTATCAGAATAGACGAATGATAAAATACATACAATGCTCAATATAATTTCTAATCCGGTAAGTATAGCTAATAATAAACTTCTCTCTTTAAAAAATTTATATAAAAAATCTTTCATAAATCACCTTCCAAAGTAATTATAGCATAATTATGATATAATTAAAAAGAGAGTGATTGTATGAAAAAGTATATTGTAATAATATGTTGTCTGGTATTATTAACTGGATGTGGAAATAAGAATAAATTATCTGATGAAATTTTAGAAAGTCGTGAAAATATTCTGAACTTAATCGGCGCGACAGATGATAATCGTATTGTTATAAAGTCGGAAAATAATGATAATGAACTATATTATGTTTATGAGATAAGTACGAGTAGTTTTGTTGAATATCTATATACTTTTTATTCGAGCGAAGAAGAATATACAGCTGGTGTTGAAAAGTATGGCGACAATACCTATTATAGTTTACAGAAATATGAAGATGCCCTAGTTTTAAAAATAACTATGGAAAGAGGTAAACAAAATGGAGATGAGGATCTCTATACGACTATTATGAATCGATATGATGATGATAATTATGAAATAATAAATTAAAAAAAGGATATTATAATATCCTTTTTAACTGTACCAAAGATCATCGATTTTTAAACTTGTCGAAACAGGTAATGGATTAGGTAATGGGAACTGAACTATTAGCGGAATTTTAAATGCTGTTCCAAATACTAATCCCATACCTGGATGCAAGGTCTTTATCTTTTCGATTGTCTCATCCGTTACGTTTGATGAAATACCTCTGACAATTTGTAAATCCTCCGGATAGAACAAACGGAAAACGACGAAGTTCGAACATTGTGACAGAGCTGTTTTGGATAACTCGCTTGGTCTTTGAGTAATAAAACCTAAAATAGTACCATATTTACGACCTTCTTTAGTGATTCTATCGAATATATTGTATCCGATAACGTTGATATCAGTGTCGTTTTGAACATAGCGATGGGCTTCTTCTAGTACTATATGAATAGAGAAGCTTCCACGTTGCTCAAGACCTGTCGTATAATCGAAGAAAAGTTTAGAAAATATTTTGGTAATACATTTAGCAAACTTATCGTCGATATAAGATAGATTGACATCTACTAATTGAACTGGTTCACCATTAGGACCCGTCGAGAAGAATTGTTCTATAAAGTCCGCTTTTGAAATGTATTCATCAAATTGAAAGAAATTAACTTGATCGCTATTGATAATTGACTGAAGTCGCGATTTTAAAACGTTATTACGCTCGTAGGCAATTTCCGAATTAAAGGATCCTTCATTAATCAAAGCGAATTCCAACGCATAATATAAATCATTTAATGTATAACCAGTATTGCCTTGTAATTCGACTTTGTCTATATCAACTTTGACATATTTTTGCAAAAATTCGACGACTAATTTCATGGCATTGATTTTTCCTTGTTCGTCGATATGAAGACATTGTCTGAATGTTCTGTCATATCCTGGTTGATGAATAATTGTATTAAGATTTAATGATGGGGTATTATAAGTTGATAATACTGAAAAAATCTGGTCACGAAGTTGTGAAGAAGAACGACCACTTGATAAAATATCCAAAAGGCTTTTGGCAATGATATCATTCTTGTATTCTTCTGCTTTAGGATCTTGAGATGTAAATATTTTTACTAAATCAAGTGCTTTTGACAATACTGGCAATTGAGCTGCTTCTGTAGCTCCTAAGAGAATAGCTAAGTCGTCGACTTCCAAAAAATATGGTGGAATAGTGAGCAAACTAGCACTACCAAACTCGATCTGTGTTGTATATTTTTTACTATGCAATCCTGGGAATTTATTCATCTCATCAAAAGTATTGTAATATTCTCCATAAGCATCGAAAAGACATATATGAGCATTACGTGGAACATCTGTACCCGATGAAAAGAAGATATTTTGAACTAATCGAGCAAGACCACAAGATTTACCAGAACCAGTATTACCTATAATCGCAAAATGATTTGCTAAAAAGTTATTGAGGTTTGACGTTATAACATAATCTTTATATATTGGTGAAGTACCAAATAAGAGATTCGATTTATCTAGGTAGTTCTGATCACCTAATATAAGTTCGAGCTCACTTTTGAAGATGATTCTTGCTACTGAATTAACTCCTGGTTTGCGCAATACACCATTTGAAAATACTCCATTTATAATTTCTCCAATTAATAATATAGCAATTTGTTTTGCATCGATTCCCGTAATTTCACCAACGATCTTATGCTCCGGTTCCGGAAAGACGACGTGATATCCGATATAATTTGTATCAGCTATACCTTTTGCATTTTCGACAAAAATCGTACTATTGTCATATCCTAATATTTTTCCAAACATAATTTTATTTCACCCTTTATTCTATATATAGAATAACAAATTTTTAGTATATATTCTATATAAAATTGCCTTTTAAACGGCTTATTGACTATAAATTTAATCGTCGTTAATCGTGTTTATTTGTGAAATTTCGATGAAATTCGCTTTACTGTATACCAATTGATTTTTAAATATGGTATTATATTAACTTGTTAGGAAGTGCAATGATGAAGAGGTTTTTATCAAATTCTTATGTTAAATCTTACTTAGTTTTAGTAATAAGTTTATTTGCTATTGAACTTATTTTCAAAGCGATAAGCGGAGCCAGTACTATTGATTGGTCGATATTACGCATTTTCTTAGGAATAAATATTTTAAGTGCGTTATTAGCGTTTTTTATAAGTTTTGTTAATGACATCGCCCGCAAGATTATTTTAGCGGTAATCATTTTTATAGCTGCTACTTATTCATGTGTTCAAGCTGGCTTTTATAACTTCTTAGGGGTGTATATGTCTTTTCAAACTTCTAGTCAATTAGGAGCAGTTGTCGATTATGTTCGTGAATTTTTGTTGAGTTTTAAATGGTATTATTTTTTGACTTTCTCAGTCTTTTTGGTCGCTTTAATATACTTTATCTTTTTTGATCGCAAGAAGATGGAACATATAAAAACTCATATTGCATTGATAACTTCTTTAATAATTATGACTATTGGCTGCCTTGGATATTATGGTACCGTTAAATCGGCTTACTTTCAAAATAGTTATCAGACGATATCTAATGATGAACTTTTCTGGACAACGAGTAATCCGAGTATAGCCGTAACGGAATTTGGAACTGTCGGTTATGCACTTCTCGACGCTCGTGCCATGTTCTTTCCTGTAACGATAGAAAAAAGTTATTTGCAAGCAGAAAATGATAATAATGATATCGTAACTGATTATTCGCGAATAATTGACGACTCAGCTTGGGAAAAATTGATTGCTGATGAGACCGATGAAGATTTAAATGCCTTAAATAATTATTTTATAAATCGTGGGATTTCCGAGAAGAATGAGTATACTGGTCTTTTCGAAGGCAAAAATCTTATCGTCATCATGATGGAAAGCACGAACGATATCATTATCAACCCGGACTATTATCCTAATTTCTATAAATTAATGAGTGAAGGATGGTATTGGGAAAATAATTATTCTCCACGTAATTCTTGTGCAACGATGAACAACGAGTTTAGTGGAATGACTTCATTATATTCGATATATAACACATGTACTGCTAGCAAATATAAAGAAAATACATATTATGAAAGTATCTTTAATCAATTTAATCGCGAAAATTATATAACGTTCAGTGCACATGATTACACGGAGGCTTATTATCCTCGTTTGGACATTCACACAAATATGGGAAGTCAAGAGTATTATGGTGTTGAAGATTTAGGAATAACTTATTCTAACGAATACCGTAATTGGGCCAATGATGACGAATTTATGGAAGTTGTTTTAGAGATAATCGACGAAAAACGTTCTGTAAATGAAAATTTCATGACTTGGTTGACGACAGTATCATCACATCAACCTTATGGTGTTTCATCTATCCAGGGCGACATGTACCTAGATATGACCGAGGGTACGGACTATCCAATGGATGTCAGAAGGTATATGTCGAAATTAAAAATTCTCGACAATGCTTTAGGAGTATTGCTAAATGGCTTAGAAGAACGTGGAATATTGGATGATACTGTTATCGTCCTATATGGGGATCACTACCCATATGGTATTTCAACTGATCACTTAAACGAAGTGTTAGATTATGATACTAGCGAAGACTTAAACGCTGAACGAGTACCATTTGTAATATATAATTCGGAAATTGATCATCAAGTTTTTAGTGATTATACGACTTATATAAATATCTTACCGACATTAGCAAATCTATTTAATCTCGACTACGACCCACGTCTTTATTTAGGCGACGATCTTCTTGCTGATGACTATCAGTCGTTAACTGTATTTGCTGACGGCTCATGGAAAAATGAATTAGGTTTTTATGATGCATCAAAGTCAGAGATAAGATACTATACTTCCGAAGAATATACTCCCGAGAAAATAAAAGCTATAAATGAAGACATCGACACCAAGATGCGGATAAGTAGTGATGCAATCAAAGAAAATTATTTTGAATATTTAGGAGATGCCTTATCGGAATATGAGCAGCAAATTTTAAATAATTCTAATAATATGTGTTTAAATTCTGAAAAGGATAAATATAATATTGAATAAGAGTGACGTATATGGGGGACGAATTATCTGCTAAATTGGCTATCTATCGGGATGAACTTTTAAATTTGTTTAATCGTTCATCCCTTTCTTTAAAGAGAAGACTAATCTTTGATATTGAACTATTTAATAATTTAATCGATTTTCTGGACGAAGATAGTTTTATCTATGTCGATTTTTATGCTCAAGAAAAATTTATACCAACAGTGCTAAGCGACATCAAATATCTAGAACAAATTGCCGATAAAGTTATTGCTATTTTTAAAGAAGTTGATTTCTATTATTATGAACGCGATAGTTATAGGAAGATTCCTCTTAAGGATAGAGAAGAAATTATTCGCGACTTTTTATCTCGAGTATTTCCAAAAGGGGATGAAATATATCGCAATTTAATTAGTAGAAGACAAATTATTTGCCGTAATACTGACGATTATATCGGTGGAGCGGCATTTCCCATTTTGGGAATCGCCACTAACTTTTTACTTCTAAATTCTTTAAAAACTGACAATTTAGCAACGATCGAATTTCTAATTCATGAACTGATGCATATTTATGATTGTACGTTTTTACGTAATTATCCTTATGTTGCATACCATAATTTAATAGATGGATATTATCTAGAAACTACAGAATTGTTGATAGAAGAGTTATTATACGACTTTTTTATGGCAAATCACATTTTTTTAGACGATATCCTTTTAAGATACAATAAAGAAGATTACGAAACATTAAAATGGTTTAAGACGATAAAATATTTTTCTGAAATGATTAAAAGAGGAGAGTTACGATTGCATTTTGATGGAAATATTTTCTCTTTTCTCGGGCATAATAACGATTTACAAACTGATTACGACAATATTCTTTTTAGATATTCAATCGACTCATGTGTCGGTGATATGCGGGATTTTCGCTGTGGAATTAGTAAACTTAAGAGTATGCAGTTATTAAGAGGTAATGGTCTTGTCGATTATACGCAAATTATCAATAATTTTCTTATTTCTTTACAAGATTCATCGAGCTCTTTAAATCTTACATCGGCTAATTACGACGAATTCAAAGCACGTCTTGAACAAAGAATGTGTTTGTTAAAGAGCCGTTATCCTACTCCAGGTTATACTTGTAAGTAATCTGGATGAGGTATAATTTAGACAATATTTTTTCTTTTATTTTTCATAATTGTGAACTATAATATAAACATAGAGGAGGATTTGGATGAATATGGTAGATAAAATAAAAGCTTGGCTTGTCGATAATAAGAAATGTCTTATTTATGGTATTTGCGGACTTATTATAGGTTTAGTCGTAATGCGAGCAATGTGGCCAACACGAATTGCTGAATTGGAAGATGGTACTCAACCAGTAGTTGAGATAAACGGGGAAATTATTACTGCTGATGATCTATACAATGAATTGAAGCAGGGAAGTGGTCTAACGGCATTGCTTAATTTAATCGATAACAAGATTCTTGAAAACATGTATGACGTCGAAGATGAAGCTGCCGAATATGCTAAGAATCAATCAGAATACTATTATTCGATCTATGAGTC
>CALVQL010000028.1 GCA_944358235.1 uncultured Bacilli bacterium | reverse complement strand
ATTGCCTTGATTGAAAATCCTATTTTGACACGTTTTCTATCAGAAGCCCGTAAATATAATTTATCTCTCATCTTAGCTGGTCAATACTTCAGTCAAATATCCGAGAAGTTAAAAAATGCCATCTTTGCCAATACAGTTAACTACTTCATATTTCGAATTTCCAAACTAGATGCCACAATAATTGTCGATAATTTCAATATAAAGATCCCCTTTGACGATTCAAAAGATGCCAAAATACAACTACTTACGGAATTAAACAATCGTGAATGTATTGCAAGAATTGAAGCCAATGAGAAAGTACTCCCAGCATTTAAAGCCAAAACAATCGATTTCAAAAGCATTCCTAAAAATAAGAACACCCTAAAAATGAATGAAACAAAACAAATTACCAAAGATACCAATATTTCAAACACAATACGTACCAAAACTTCAGTTAACTTAAAAGATATAATGCAAAAAAACTCGACAAATAAGAAAGGAACAAAAAATGAATGATCAAAAAGCCTTAGATATCATAGAAAAGATATTCCAAAGTATTTTTAACACTAGTAATCACTATAAAATTTTAGAGATAAAAGACAAATTTGCTTTCGATGTAAAAATTCCCATAGAAGTAAAAGACTCCCTAACCGGTGAAACAACTTGGGCCGATGCAACTAATAATGATCTTTTCATTACCAATGAAAACATGGCAAAAAAAGACATCCAAGAAGGTTGGATGCTTGAAAGAAAAAAAATCACCTCAATAGATGATATAATTGCCATTTGGAATACGATAAACTATACGACAACGGAAAGAGTTTATGATTCGATCAACGTCATTGGAAGTGATACAATTTATCGATGCGAAAACATCTATCACTCTACAGGCTGTAGCGATTCTAATAATCTTATCTTCTGTGATTCCTGTGGACACAGTGAATTTTTAATAGCATCACAAAGATCTGGTTCCTGTAATTTTTGTATTAGAACTGATGATTCACAAAATTGTAGTAATAGTTACAACGTCATCTGTTCTAATAAGATAAGTAATTCTTTCTTCATCCAGGACTGTTTCAATCTCCATGAATGTATGTTCTGCTCCCATATTGCATCCAAACGTTTTTGTATCGCTAATATGCAATTTGAGGAGGACGAATATTACCAAATTAAAGAAATAATAATCAAATGGATTACTACAAGTTAGTATTCGTCTCCAAGGATAATTCCTTAAAGCCATTACGACTCCATAACCAAAGCGGAGTATGAATGTCAATTGGACGATAACGAGTCCCTCTTAAAATTTCCTGCCAACGTTCAATAACTATTTTTTGAACATTACTACTCTGTAATTCCTTATCCGTTATCAAACCTAACTTATGCGTCGCCTTTATAACATGTGTATCCGGAGCAACTGTAAGAGCATCGATATTTGTATATTCCTGATTAGTATATTGCCAAATGACGTATAACCAATAATTGCATATCTTAGTTCCACTCAAATATGGAAAATCTTTCTTATGATTTTTTTGGATAAATTCCCGAATTTTTATGACATCATTATCACATTCTTTAAATAAGTTTCGTATATCGCCATCAAAAAGATCAGTTATCGTCTCACATAGTTTAATCCATATTTCTGTCTGTTTATTTTTTTGTAAAGCAATGCGATATTTTATCAACGCTTCTTGCACTTGTGAAAAATCACTTTCTAAAACCTTTGCCGGTGAAAATACAAAACTCGTTTCTGGATCACGATAAGTTTTATTTGCACTTTCCCATAATTTATAGGAATTTCGCTGATAATTTAAAGCCATTGGCAACGTAAAATAAAGATAATTTTCATTTGTGTCCCTCATAAGACCGGGATTTTCATCTTCAGGCATAAATTCACCACCCAAATCACCATTTTGCCACATAGCATATAAAATATCGACTTTTTTGATAATAGTATCTCTATCGTGCATCATTAATCACCACCATTACTTAAAATAGATTTCAATTAAGGTATTAAATCTCTTTAAAAGTTCATTATCAGAATCAATTCGTTTATTAAAAAGATCCGCTAATTCTAAATAATACCAACGATTCATATCATAAGTTGTTGCTAATGTTTCAATAGCTTTATTACCTATCTTTTTCCAAGAATCATAATCCGATAACAAATTGTGCAATTTATCAGCAAGTTCGACGATGATAATTACATCGTTAGAATTATTTAATCGCACAAGGAACTCACCTTTTCGTTCCATCCACGCCTCAATACTCTTGTTTTCAGATACTTGCAATACATTATCGGCAATCGTCGATCCGAATTCTCTTGCAATTTCATCTGCTGTAATTTCCGTGTCTTCTACTAAATCATGTAAAAGTCCCGTTAAAACTATTTCTTCATTATAACCAGCATTCTTAAGCAAATACCCAACAAGAATACTATGACTAGCCATATCGATATCTTCCTTAATACGCTTTTTCCCTGCAAATGCTTTAAAAACAAGATTTATTGCTTTTTCTTCATTTGTATACATTATACTCACTCCCGCTTTTATTTAAATTATACTTAATACTTTTTCTTTTTTCCACATAAAAAACTTCCCTTAAGGAAGCTTTTATTATTTTAATCGTAACTTCTGTCCGACAACTATTAAATCAGGATTTTTAATATCATTAAGTTTTACCAGATTAGCTACAGTAGTATTATATTTTAAAGCAATCTCCGAAAGTGTATCACCCTTTTTTACCGTATAGTATTCTTCATCATTTGCAATACCAGGAATAATTAATTCCCATCCTGTAACTATATAATTAGCTGTAATACTAGGATACTTTTTCTTATTGGCATTCACGACCATGTCAATAGTGCTTTTCTTATGATTACTATAAAACTTATTGCATATCTTAGTAAGATTATCTCCCTTCAAGACTTCATACAATACCTCTTCTTGAGTAATATTATTCTCATCAAAAGTTATTGGATTATATATAAATCCTTGAAAATCATAGCCATTTAAATTAAAACCTTTAGATATCTTTTTCAAATAAAAGTTAGTTCCCTTCCAAGCACTGTTAGACGTCAATATCGCTCCATCATCATAGATCTTTTCGACAATTGCTACGTGACCAGCACCATCCGAAGAGTTCCCAACAATTCCTTGCTTCCAACAGGCAACAGCACCTAATTTCGGAGTTTTTCCTCTTTTATAGCCATCGTCTTTATCATACCAACGTTCTGCATTAGCTGTACTTAATTTAGGCTTTTTTCCTGTCAACTCATAAAATCTTCCCCAAGCATAAGCTGTACAATTAGGCATTCCGTAACCCGAAGTATAGAAGATGTTATCCTTATAATAATACTTGTTGTCTTTTGCTGGCGCATCTAAACGGGGAACATATTTAGTCACTTCCATCCCCTCCTACATCTAGAGCACTTTCAAAATTATCCTTTACATCATGAGGTATTTCCTCGATTTGTATGTTTTTTTCTTTATTTTCTTCCATAATTCCTCCAATATTTATAGATAGCATAAAGCATATCTACTATATTATATTTTTTTACCTCTTTCATGAAACGGCACATGCAATTTGCTACATTGTTTTTGCATACTTACGTGCTATAATTATATTAGATTATATGAGGTGATAAAATGGCTTATATTGAACTAAAAAATGTCAATAAGGAATATCAAATGGGCGAAATAAAAATTAAAGCACTTACTAATGTCAGTTTTGAAATAGAGAAAGGCGAATTAGTCGTCATATTAGGACCTAGTGGTGCTGGTAAGACAACTGTACTAAATATATTAGGAGGAATGGATTCTGCTGACAGTGGAAAAATCATTATCGATAACGAAGATATCTCGCGTTATAATCGAAAAAGATTAATAAGCTATCGTCGCTACGATATCGGTTTTGTCTTCCAGTTTTACAATCTAATCGCCAACTTAACGGCATTAGAAAATGTCAGTCTTGCTAGCCAAATATGTAAAAACCCAAAAGATAGCTTAGAAACATTAGCTTTAGTCGGTCTTAAAAATCGTGCAAATCACTTCCCTTCCCAACTATCAGGCGGAGAACAACAACGTGTTTCAATCGCTCGCGCTCTTGCAAAAAATCCTAAATTATTGCTATGCGATGAACCGACAGGAGCACTTGACTCTAAAACCGGTCGAATGATTCTTGAATTATTACAAAAAACGTGTCACGAGACAAAGACGACAACCGTTATTATCACTCACAATGCAGCAATATCTTTAATCGCTGATAAGATTATCCATGTAAAAAATGGTCGAATAGAAAATGTAACTATCAATAAAAATCCTAAAAAAGTTGAGGAGATTGATTGGTAATGAAATATCTCTATAAAAATACATTTAAAAAAATTCGCTATTCGCTAGGACGATTTCTATCCCTAATATGTATCGTATTGCTTGGAAGTGCTTTCTTTGCTGGTATACGTGAAACGGCAACGGATATGTTAAAAACTCTCGACAATTACTACGATGAGTATAAATTATACGATTACAAAATTATCAGTACTTATGGTCTAACCGATGATGATGTTACATCACTCGAAAATCTAGATAATATTGATAATGTTATTCCAAGTTATTCTATCGACGCTTTAATAGATGGTCTAAGTTATCGCATTCATGCCATTGAAGAAGAGGTAAATAACACTATTTTAATTGATGGACGTTATCCAGATAATCCTAATGAATGCTTAGTTGAAGACGGATATTTCTCCGTAGGAGATACGATTACTTTAGATGGAGATAATATCGACGAATCTTTAAAAAACACTACTTTCACAGTTGTTGGAACCGTTAACAGTCCAATGTATATTTATAGCAATAAAGGAATCACTAATATTGGAAACGGTCAACTCGAATCCTATATATATATTCCTCGAGAAAATTTTATATCAGAATATTATACAGAAATTTATATTATAGGTAAAAATTTAAGTGAACTAAACACCTATTATGACGAATATACCGAAACTAAAGAAGATTTAGATGATGAATTAAACGAATTAAAGCCATTACGAGAAACAGCACGTTATGAAGAGTTATTAGAAGAATTAACTTCTCAGATAAACAAAGAACAAAAGACATTAAATGAAGAAAAAGAAAAAGGTTTAAACGAATTAGCCAAAGCAAAAGTTGAATTGGATTTAGCACAAAATGATTTAGAATATGCCCAAACAGAATATGAAAATGGTCTTGATGCACTAAACCAAGCAAGAGAAGAAACGACAGCTGAACTAGATGCCAATCAAGATGCAATCGATCAAGGATATGCTACAATTGAAGCAAGTTTATCGGAAAATAATTTAACACAAGATATGCTACCTACAGTAATCGCTACCATTAATGTTCGAATTACAGAATTAAACGAACTCATAAAAAGCGCTACAGGTGAAGAATTAGTACGGCTAAATGCGGAACTAGAAGCTTTAGCAACACAGTTAAACGAATTAAACACTCTAACTGCTACTATTACAGAACTAGATAACAGTCAAAAACAATTAGATGAAGCACGAGCTACTGCCGAAGAAGAATTTTCCAATCAAGAAGCTTTACTAAAAGAGGATCAAGAAAGTATCGAATCTGGAACGATTGAACTAGAAAATGGTTTAGCTGAATATGAAAAAAATTATGAGACATTCTTAAGAGAAATACGGGAAGCGGAAGAAAAAATTTCCGACGCTCGCGAAGAAATACGCTCTCTTCCAAAACCGGTTTGGTATTTACAAGACCGCACAAATTTAAGTGGCTACACAAACTTTAAAGAAAGTGCTACTAAAATCGATTCAATAGCTGTCGTCTTCCCTGTCTTCTTTCTAGTTGTAGTATTTTTGATGAGTCTCAATACAATGACTCGTATGATCGAAGAAGAACGGGAAGAAATCGGAACATACCTTTCATTAGGTATTGGTGGAAAAAATATTATATTTAGTTATTTAATATATGTATTTTTAGCTTCATGTATCGGACTAACGATTGGTTTAGCATTAGGATATGCAACTATACCACGAGTTTTGTATCAGGTATATAATGCCAATTTCACTATTCCGGAATTGTCCACTTATGTTAGTCTATTACCATGTATCAGTATAATTTTAATTACATTGGCTTTAATGATATTTGTTACTATATTCTCAATCTATCGCCAACTAATCGTCAAACCTGCTCAACTATTACGTCCAGAAGCTCCAAAAAAAGGAAAGAAAGTTCTGTTGGAAAGATTCACCCTATTATGGCGCCATTTATCATTCACATGGAAAGTCACTATTCGTAATATCTTCCGCTATAAAAAACGTATTATCATGACGACATTAGGAATTCTCGGTTGTACTGCCCTACTTCTCACGGGCTTTGGTATTCGTGATGGAATTTCTGAAGTTGCCAGAAAACAATATGAAGAAATATTCACTTACGATGCCATGTTAATACTTACTGATACGACAAATAAAACAAATGAAGAAGTAGATCAAATTCTTAACGATAATAACATATCTAATCCACTGTATATTCATCAGGATAATTACACATTTAACGCTCAAGATAAAGATATAAGCACAACGTTAATCGCTACTAATGATACGGATAATCTTAGCAATTATATTCACTTACGTGATTTGAACGGAGAAAATATTACACTTGATGATGGTGTCGTAATAACAGAAAAGATGGCTCAATACCTAAATGTAGAAAAAGGCGACACTCTCAGACTTCGTGATGCAAACAATGATCTTTATGTATTCATAATTCAAGATATCTGTGAAAACTATGTATCAAATTACGTATATATGAATCAAGATGTATTTGAAGAGATAACTGAAGAAACACTTACAAATAATACAATATATATCAATACAGAGGATAATGACACAGATGAATTATCAACTCAATTAATCGACTCGGGAGAAGTTCAAGCTATTCAGTATACATCTGACAGTCTTAAGATGTTCGACGATATCATTCAAGGAATGAATCAGATTGTCTACTTCATAATATTTGCTAGTGCATTCCTAGCAATCGTCGTCCTATATAATTTAACTACAATAAATATCAACGAAAGAAAACGCGAAATAGCAACTTTAAAAGTATTAGGCTTTTACGACAATGAAGTATCGGCATATGTCTATCGTGAAACACTTATTTTAACAATTATCGGCATACTACTCGGACTATTAGTAGGAAACGGCCTCACACAATATGTTTTAAATATTGCTGAAACAGAAGATCTTCTATTCATCAAAATAATAGAACCTCTAAGTTATGTCTTAAGCGCCCTAATGATGATAGTATTTACTATAGTAGTTCAAGTGTTTACATACTTCTCTTTAAAGAAAATTGATATGCTCGATTCTTTAAAAAGTGTAGAATAAAGGAAATAAATTATTTCCTTTATTTTTTTATTCTCTAAAGACAAAATATAATTTATAATATTACTAGGTGATAGCATGTTTGACGATTATAAAGGTATGATTCAATTACAACAATTATTTAAAGATGAATATGGCTATTCATGTAATGACGATTTAAGAGAACTAAGCAACCAATCATTCATCGAACTAGAAGGTAATGGCGCCGATGCTATGTTTTGGATAAACTACCGTGGAAAAAAATATCTCTTTAAACCCATAAAAGACTTTGAATGTAATGTCTGGGGCGAACTTCTAGGTGAAAAATTTGCGAGCATCCTCGGTATTCCCTGCGCTAAGTATCGTGCCGCTAATTATATGGGAACTTTAGGAGTATTAAGTGAATCTATTTTAGAAGATGACGAAACATTGATTCTTGGAAGTGAAATATTTCAAAAGTTTCTCAACTCCCAGAAAAGAGATGCTAAAGAAACCATAAAGGATATTATAAATAATTATGAATTTCAAACAACTTACAAAATTCCTTCGGAATTTCTAACGCTTTCTCTACACGATCAACAACGATATTTATTCAATCACCTCAATAATCTCAACCAAGTAAAACTAATACTTAAACAATATAAAAATATGGATCCGCAAGCATTTTTTGATATAACTAAACATCTTTTCGACATTTTAGTATTCGACATATTTACTCTTCAAGGAGATCGTCATCCAAATAATTGGGGAATAAAAGAAAAAAATCAGATTAAAAGACCTGCTGAAGTTTTTGATAACTGTACATCTCTCGGTTTAGGATATATCGATATTTCGAAGAGATTAGTATTGTTTCGTGAAGAATATTTTAATGCTAAAATGTTACGAGAGCCCGAACGTATTTATCACTTTATTCATCAAATAGAACCAAGTTTTACTCTGTCAGAAGACAATATCGTTGAAGTAGCAACACGAAAAAAAGACTACGCTGCAAAAGTATTAGATGATCTGCTACAAAAAAGCAATCCCGACGAACAAGATCGAATAAACGAGTTATATACGACATTTAATAGCGAAATCATCGATAAATTCGACGATATATTAAAAGAAGTTGAAGATACTAATGATTTAAAAATGCGCGATGAGGTATATTTCTATATAAGCAATATCTTACAAATGCATTCATTAGAACTTGGTGATATTATTTCTAAATACAGGAGGTCAAAATTATTATGATCGCTAGAGAAACCATCAATAAAAATATAAAAGAAATACTTAAACACTTTGCTGAACAAAACTGCACCCTTGATTCAATCCATTCATTTATCTTAAATAATCTTGATTTTATATTAGGATTAGAAAATTGTATTCGAGATAATCTTTATTTTATTTATAACGGAGATAATCTTTACTGTGTTCTTCTTGCATTTGAAGACACCTATTATTGGTCTCTTTATGAAAACGAAAAATTCAGCTGTATTATATCCGAGGATAAAAATTTGAATTATGATTATATCGTTGAGATGATTTTACACTTTGCTGATGCCGAAAAAATAAAAAGAATATCCCCACAAATAACATCGATGAATATCGAACAAAAAATCCATGAACTAAAAAAAATTCGTCTAAATTACGATGGATATCACGTCAAATAAAAGAGCTTAGTAATAAGCTCTTTTATTTATGCACTCTTGCTTTTCTTTTCCCCTTCTTCGCTTCATCTATGATTTTAATCACATAAATTTCGATGATTTCATCAACAGAAGAAAAACGTGGAGCATTTTTTATAATAAATTTTATGCATTCCCTTCCCGAAATTTCTGTACCATCAGCTAATAAAACTTTAGAATCAACGGGAATCTTGTTGAAAACATCAAACTTATCAAGATATTCATAAACACTCATAACTGTACCATCAGGTAGCTCAATATCATTAAAACAAAAATTTTCATCATCATCAAAAGAAGATAAAAATTTCCAATCATCAGCAATTGTTAGTTCAATATCCGGATATACTATTTTTAAATCACGAACATTCTTATTGCTTATAAAAGGATGATCACAGGAGATTCCATGATATTTAAAATAATCATGTATCTTATTTAAAATATTTTCGACATTTTCTTCGAATGGAGCAGTATCATCAACACATAGGACATTATTTATTCCCATTAAGATATATTTACTAATATCATCACGAATCAATTTAGATGTATCCTTATCACATGAAATATAACCGATATTCCCTTCTAAAGAATGCGAAAGAAGTCCAGGAATGCCAAAATACTTTTTGTACTGTCCGAGAACATCTAAGACAGTCTCGACATTTCTCGTCGAACAATAAATCATAATCATATCATTACGCTCTCTATCCTGAGCTCTAAGATATGGAATAGTTATTTTGAAATTTATCCCCTTAGCAAATAAATCTTTCATAACATGTATCAAAACAAAATATAAATCACTTAACGAAACATTTAAACATAACACATGCTTAAAATGTTCTTTTAATACCCTATCAGTAAATTCCCACGAATTTAAAGATATTCGCTCAGAAGATGATTTTAATATGTCGGAAAGCCCTATGTCATTTCCATAAAATTTTCGATATTCACTAATTAAATAACGAAAAAATTCTCGTTTATCAACCTCATTAACAGAAGTATTTCTACTCTTTTCAATACAGAACAACTCCAAGAAACTCTCATAGGATGCACAAACTTCAGTATTGTTAAGACACTTTTTGACAATATTACTTAAATATTCGTCATTATCCGGTATATTTTTAAAAGCATCCTTACAAGACATAAAAGCACCTCCATACTACAATACTTTCCTATCTTACACAATTATACCAAATTCGACATTATAATTCCAGACCATTTATTTACGTATCTTTATTTCGTCACCATTATCTAAGTGACCAATCAACATAGTCGACATCGGGTCATGTTTGCCTTTTAAGATTTTAACTTTTTCTTCATCAAAATTGGCATAACAGTATTTACATAAATGCGAACAGGTATTATATACTCCGATATCGACCATTTCTACACAATTACAATTATTATTATTACGACTCTTCCAACGTTTAAATTTCTTATTAGTAAGTTTAAATGCCAAATCAGGACTCATACATTCTCCAGATGAAAATCCATATTCCAATAGTTTCCTTTCCTCAGCACAAGTCTGAACAGTTATATCATACTTAGCAGCAACACTGGAAAAACTTACCGCTAATTCTCTTAAATCATTTTCAGTTAAAGGTTTTATTCGTAAAATATCGGCATTTTTCCGAACATTTTTATAATCATCGATAAAAGAGACAATTATCGTGCTTACATAACCATTTAATTTTTCGCACAACTTAGAAAACGCCCTAATATGATAACCAACCGTATAAACATCATTAATAAAAATAGGATCATATCTAACGACAACATTATCACTACCTAAAATTTGCGATATTTTTTTCACATCAGCAATTATCTGGCTTTTATTCTTAACACATGGCTCAATATCACCAAGATAAGGAGTTATCGTTACGTGAAACATAATTGGTTTGTCAATACTTTCTAACTTATCGACAATTGGTCCTGGATTTTTCGTACAAAATAATATAGCATCGACATCCTTAAAGTATATTCTATTGACAAAATGATAACTGAAAGGATTTCTGACATCGACAAATCCTTCACGATATCTATTCATAAACCACTCACTATAAAATGCCACAATATCAGTTCTACCACTTACAAACAATATCATTCATTTATCCCTACTTCATTATCAATTATGTATTTAATATCTTCAATAGCTTTATCGATGTTAAAGCGACCATTACCGACAGGATAAAAAACACTATAAAAGTGATAATATTTTCCTTTTATATTTCGTACAAATAACCTTTTTCGCACTTCTGAAACCTTTATCTTTTCTCCAAGAACAATACTGCTAACTTGATTTCCAAACAAAATAATGACTTTTGGATTAACTAATGATATCTCTTCATATAAGAGATTTAGATACTCGTAATATACTGAATCAGGCAAAGGACGCGCATCAATTTGCGTACATTTTCCGAGATTAGTAATAAAATACTTGTTAGCACTGACTTGATCATAGACATTTGCCGCAAACTCAGGAGTCCAATCGCTTCCCTTTATAGATTTAATTTGAAAATAAATTTCTTCCTCTAAAAGTCCTACAGCATAAAATAAATCCCAAATATTCTTTGTTCCAATCCAAGGCGCATATATACCATGCCAATTAGCTAAAGAAGCGACATTCCTTCCAGTCGGATTCATAAATACAAAACAAATATCCGGATTATTACTGCATCCTCCATTATAAATAGAATGAAGAGATTTATCACCATACTTCATTTGTAACAAATCATATTCATGATTTAAATCTTCAAAAGTCATATAACCACCTTTAAATATAATAACTTATTTACTACTAAATATCAAAATTATCTATTTACAATATCATAAAAAATGATATAATTTTAAATAGGAGGATAGCAAAATGAAAGAAGAACTTATTAATTTATGTGAAAGATTTATGAGAGATATCCCAAGATTTGAAGAAAAGCTATTTAAAACCGTACCAAATAAATATTCTGCAATAAGAGGCGGTGGAACAAGTGAATATCTTGAAACCATACAAACTTTACTAAAAAGATTGCAAAATCCGAATCTTACTGATGAAGAATTAAGTGAAATAAAAGCTACTATCGAAGAAATTAATAGTGAACTAGATAAAATTGCACAAATTCATATTTATAAATTAGATCCGAAGGATATCGCAACAGAAGAACAAAAAGAAACTGAAGATGTAATCGAAATTAATGTCGAACAACCACCTGTTGACTTAGACGTGGCTGAAGAAATGGCATCAGGCACCAGTGTTCCAGAAGAAAATGTTGTGCCGGACGCTATTAATGATGAAACACAAAACGTTAATATTTCAGAAGATACTATGGGATTAGACGCTACTGCTGAAATAAAACAAGATACTACTTCTTCAAATGAAGAGATCAACTTTGAAGAAAAAGAAATGGATGAATTGATTAGATCATTAGAAAGTAATACACTAGAAACTTCTTATCCAACTGGAAATGTTTTATCAGAAGATCGTATTCAACAAGCTTTAAATGAATTTGCTGCTCCACAGCTTGATCAAGTTGCAGAAGCTATAGTTCCTGAAACACAAGAAATCCCTGAAGTACAGACAGAACAACAAATTGAACAAACAGTTGATACTGTGCCAGAAACAAGTATGGCATTTACTGCTGATAATTCTGAAGAACAAAATTATAGCACAGCGTTCACACCAGTAGACCAAGTTTTCTCGCAACCTACTAGTGAAAAACTTGATCAGGATGCTATTAATGATTTTTTCAAAGATTTTGGAGTTCCAACTAATAGTCAAGAAGAGACGATTGGTGGAGGATTTAGACTATAAAAAAAATTCACAAACGTGAATTTTTTATTTGTTATCAAATTCTTTAAAACTTTCAATCATCCGTAATTGATTCAAATAAAGTTCATAATTTTGTTTCTCTTTCTTAACAATAACTTGAAGAATTACTCCAGTTATAAAAGATAACAATGCAACCGTTAAACCAAAACAACTAACTATCAAACTTGGAAACTTTTCAACAATACCAGTTTGGAAATACCCAATATATGCCGGCAACCCGATAACAACACTTATTAACAAAAATAATAGCGATACTAAATTAAAGAATGTCCCTGGCTTATATTCTTTAAATAAATTAGCAATTGTTTTTATAACTTTTATTCCATCACTGTAAGTATTGAGCTTTGATACACTACCCTCTGGACGATCACGATACATTACAGGGATTTCGACAATTTTATAATTCTTATCGACAGCATGAATAGTCATCTCTGTCTCAATTTCAAACCCTTTAGATAATACTGGAAATCCCTTGACAAAATCATATGAAAAAGCACGATATCCCGTCATTATATCCTTTATTGAATTGTTAAAAAGAACATTTATCAACTTTCTTACAATTTTATTTCCAAAATTATGAAATGGTCTTTTATTCTCCTGAAAATATGTGCTAGATAAACGATCTCCAATAACCATATCAGCTTTACCAGATAAAACGATATCACACATTTCTCTAGAATTATCAGCCGGGTAAGTATCATCTCCATCAATCATGATATAACAATCAGCTTCAATATCTCGAAACATACTACGGATAACATTCCCTTTTCCTTGACGATATTCATAACATACAATTGCACCCGCTTTACGAGCAATTTTATCAGTATCATCAGTCGAATTATTATCATACACATATATATCTGCCTCAGGCAAAGCTTTCTTATAATCCTTTACAACTTTTTCTATCGTAAGTGCTTCATTATAACATGGAATTAAAACTGCTATCTTACTTTTTTTCATACTTATCACCTCTTAACACTTTTAATAATAACATACTTAGTACTGGTAACACAAAGATATATGGCATAGTATAGCGAAAATAGGTATTTACCGGAGATGCTACACAGATTAAAATCGACGCCAATAACGGAAGAATTGAAATAACGTATCGTGCTTTTTTTCTTTCAATTACCAAGACCAATAATATTAATACAACCCATGTATTCGCTCCAATTGAGGATATCAGTCCGATAACTGGAATATACGGAAAAATATTCCCAAAAACTGTCAAAATATCTCTAAGCCAAGATAATCCGTTGTAACTATAATCGACTAAATCGTTTTGAGTAACACGATCATCAAATTCGGAATATAAATACCACTTATGAGAATTTGGATAAAAGTAACCATAAACATTATTTAACGTTGCATCCACATAAGTTTCTGGATGCTTGGTTAAACCATCAAACCAAACTTTAAAATACTCTTTCAGTTCATCATCTGTTGTGTATTTATTATATTCGTTTTTTACATCATCGCTTTTTTCTGGATCATACCTAGAAGCTAATGTATCATATCCGAGGATATTATCGATAACCTCAATATCATGTTCACTTAATTCATCACTATGATACTTGACATAACGTGCCGTTTGTTGAAAAGGTATTGAAAGAACCTCACGCACACTACCTGGTGAAATTCCCAAATAAGGGATTAGGACATCATTAAAGGCTGTTAATGATCCATAAAATAACACAAAGGCACAAAGCAATTTAAATAAATTCTTTCTTGTATAAAACAACAATATTGGAAACGACAATAAGATTACATAAAGTCCATTATTACGGAATAAAGATAACAGAAGCATAACTACAAATATATATAACATATATTTTATAGAAATAGGCTTTTCACGATAATTCTTAACTATATCAAAGATAAATAATACATATAAAATCATAAACGCCGTATAATATGTATCTTTGACAGCCGCTACAGTATAGAATGGAAACATAGGTACAAATATATATATTGCAAGTAATAACATACACCATTTTGTTCCAATTCCATTGTTACGAGCAAATTTAATTGAGTAAGCAAGAACTGATGAATATACAGCAGTCTGCAATAACGTATATAAAAATAATCCAAAATTATCATTCAAAATCCAACGTCCAATATCTATAGCAAATCCCAAAAGATAAGTATGTAAAACCGGATGATGCGCTGTCATATTTACACTTGGATTGACTTGAATTACCCAATCTATATATTTCGTTGGCACATTAAAATATTGTCTTATTTGAAAGCTAGGATCAGGAGATAAAACTACTGGATAAAATGCTATTAAATATATACTCCAACCAATAAGTATTGTAATTAAACTCGTCAAAAAAGGTCTTTTTTTAAATAAATCGAGATACCATAACAACTTTTTATTCTTGATTTTACATTTTTTACTGCGAAACTCAAACAACCACTTATACAAATAACTAAAACCAATTCTAAAAATAACAAAATAACCAATCACTTTAAAGATAGTCGCTAATAA
>CALVQL010000027.1 GCA_944358235.1 uncultured Bacilli bacterium | reverse complement strand
ACAAAATACTCAAAGATATCTTGGCTGATTTTTCGTAAATGCGAAAATCACTAGAAATATCATCTACTAAAAGTGCCAAATCGATATCTAAAATTTTTAAATGATCTTTTATCATAGCATTTTTAGAATGCCAATCGAGATATAACAACTTATAAGACAAGAAGTATTCATATAATATTACGAGTTCTTTAGCAAGATTTTGACGTTCGATATAGGGATATTCCCGTTTTAAATAATCACTTATGAGCATATAATCATCATAAAATTTCATCGAATAACCGACTTCTTGATTACTTAATGGATTTAAAATATATTTATCTAAATCAAGAGGTATATTCATATTACTTTGGACGATTAAGTGAATGGTTTTCATCTTTTGAGCGAGTTTAGTTTGAATAAATTTATATAATATACCATCTTTTAAGATCAGATCACTTTCGGAATTCTGTAAGGTTGTTTTCAAGTAATCGCTTAGATAAACGCCACCTGAATCAAGTAATCGTTGACGTGAAATGTATATTTTATCCACTATTTTTCCTCTTTTCCACAACCAGTATACTTCATAAAAAACAGTGAAGTCAAAAAAAGAATCGCCATTCACGATTCTTAAAAGTTCACTTCTCTAGCTCGCGTTACAATAAGCTCCGTAATTTTACCGATAAATTCATCTAATGGTAATTCGATTTGCTTTTCGCTACCATGAAAACGGATATTTACCGTATTATTATCACGTTCGTTATTTCCTAAGACAAGACTTATTGGGACTTTATTTGTCTGAGCATCTCGCATACGGTAGCTTAGTTTTTCGTCACGGTCATCTAAATTCACGCGAACATTAGCTTTGACAAGTTGATCAAAAACCAACTTAGCATATTCACTGTGATATTCATTTTTTACTGGTAAGATTGTTACTTGAACTGGACTCAACCAAAGTGGTAAGTCGCCTTTAGTTTCTTCGAGATAATAAGCGATAAAACGATCGAGAGACCCAAAAATTGCACGATGAAGGACGACTGGACTCTTATGGAGCCCATCCTTATCGACATATGTCAAATTAAATTTCATCGGTAGACAGAAATCCAATTGACAAGTCGACAAAGTATACTCGTTTCCGACAGCAGGTTTTACTTGGACATCCAACTTAGGTCCATAAAAGGCCGCTTCGCCAATGCGTTCAACATATTCAAGACCGATATCATCTAATACTTTTCGGAGTGTATTTTCGGCTTTTTCCCACATTGCATCATCTTGATAATATTTTATCTTATCTTCCGGATCTCTTAATGATAACTCGAAGCGATAATTTTCAATTCCCAACTCACGATAAACTTCGAGAATTAAATTAACCACTAAGGAGAATTCACTTTCAATCTGTTCGGGTGTAACGAAAAGATGGGCATCATTCTGACAAAACGTACGAACTCTTTCTATTCCTTTTAACGCTCCACTTGCTTCAAAACGGCAATCACGAGCAATCTCACCTATACGAAGAGGTAAATCACGATATGAGTGAATATCATTAGCATAAATCATCATGTGATGTGGACAATTCATTGGACGAAGGACAAATTCTTCGCCTTCTACTTCCATTTTCGGGAACATATTTTCTTTGTAATGATCCCAATGTCCACTAGTTTTATATAATTCAACATTCCCTAGTGGTGGCGTCAAGACGTGATGGTATCCGAGACGGCGTTCTTTTCCTTTAATATAATTTTCCAATTCTTCCCAGATGATATATCCATTTGGTAAATACATCGGCAACCCCTTACCGACAAGATCGCTAGTCATAAATATTTTTAAATCCTTACCTAATTTACGATGATCACGATTTTTGGCATCTTCAAGTTCTTGCAAGTAAGAATTAAGTTCTTCCTCTGTTGGAAAACAAATACCATAAATTCGTTGTAAAACTTTATTATTAACATCGCCTTTCCAGTAAGCCCCACTAAATTTAATCAGCTTAAAGTTCTTACATTCTTTAACTGATTCGACATGAGGTCCACGACATAAATCGGTAAAATCTCCCTGAGTATAGGTTGATATAACCTGTTCATTATCATCCATGCGTTCGATAAGATCTATTTTATAAGGATCATCTTTAAATAACTTTAATGCTTCATCTTTTGAAATCTCATTGCGAACAATGCGCTTACCATCTTTGGCGATTTTTTTCATTTCTTTACTAATTGCTTCGATATCGTCATCAGTGATGACTTTATCGCCTAAATCAACATCATAGTAAAAGCCGGTTTCGACAACTGGTCCAACCCAGAATTTTGCCTCAGGCCAGAGATGTTTAATAGCTTGCGCCATCATATGCGCACAACTATGGTTCAATTTGTTTAATTTTTCGTCTTCTTTAAAATTAATCATTTTCGTACACTTCCTTTTTTATTTTCTCTTTCTTTTAATAACTGCGGTCGAATATATGGTGCTAATCGTGGATTCTTATCAGTACTCTTCCCGTCAGCAACAAGAATAATATCCCCTGATAAAACTTCTTCATCAGTTATGCTATCCATTGGAACTGCTTTAACATAAGGAAATCCGATTTCTTTGATGTCCTTGTGGGTAGCATGTTGCAACTTTCCAATATGTTCATCATTTAATATTTCCTCAAGACCGACATAATCAGTAAGGAATTCGATCATCGATATGTAATGAATTCTTCTTAGTTTGTGATTTTTCATAATTCCTCCAAAAAAAAGGATGATACCAAGGAGTGCCTAGGGCACGGTACCATCCCTTTATTATCTTAATTTTGATAACGGTATTACCCGTGGTTTATTAACCCTCTTAGAAGGTAGTAACTATAACTATCACTTATCTGTTCTCACCATCCACAGACTCTCTTTAAAGGATTCGTTATAATCTCGTCCTTCATCATCGATTTCTCTTGTATTTTAGCACCAAAGAAGTCCTCTGTCAATCTACTTATTCCAATTCTAAAATTTTCCTTTTAGCTTCAGTATATTCTATGCAATCTCGCTCAACACGTTCATTCCAATAATCATAATTTCCAATATTATCGATTAATAAGTCCTTTATCAAGCGATCACTTTCTAAAGATATATAATCACGCAAAGGATTTCCGACGTTCCCTACTGCAACGCCATTATAATCGGCATTACCATGATTTACAGAATCATAATAAACCAAATGCAAAGATTCCAAAATACTGTAAAGGCGATTTCTTCCTTCTGAACTTAAACTCTCTTTTTCAGCAAACTTTCGGCAAATAGTTAGATGTTCTAACACTTTATCATTATTACATTTATCACGGTTCTTAAAGGGAAAAGCTAGAGAATTTTTATCGAAAAAAGCAGCTACAGCGAGGTCGACAGCAATATTAAGTTCATCCATAATAAGTGCCGCTGGAAGACGTTTACTATATTTTTCACCACGATTTTTACGGAGATTTTTTGCAACTCGATAAAAAGTATTCAGTATTCTCCAACGCTCATCGCATCGATTATGCATATAATCATCAGCAATTTTACAAGAGAGATTATAATCAACTCTTATAAGACTCTTATAAAAATCAAGATCTAAGATATTTCCCTGATAATCCATCGTCATCGCAAAAGTAATACAGGGACGGACGTTTCCAGCTTCAAGTGATGCTTTAGATGCGATATCATAACGCAACATAGGTGTATGATATTCTTTTTTGAATACTGAACTACTTATGCCTCGCATAAAGTTATCGATCTCCCCATCACGCTCGATAAAACATTCGAGATCAGGTATATGAACCATCACATGAAGGCCTTTTAAGCATTTTTTTATCGTGAAAGCATCATCATATAAGTATTTTTTATTTTTCTCGTTATTAATGTAATCGATTGAGAAAGTAAATTCATCAGTTAGATCATAACGTTCATCACTTGCTAGTGGTTTAAATATTTCAACAGGGTAAGGTTTATTACAATAAGACTTGGCATTTATATGCGAATCGCGGTTAATGAGTTCGTAATGACGATCTATTTCTAATGTCAAGAAGTTTAAGAATTGTTTCTTATCCACAGTGGCTGTTCGTTGATTTTCATCGAGAATATGGAGAATAGTTAATAGATCCGAATCCTTGACCAATAAATTATCACTTTCAAGTAGTTTAACAAATATCCTCTTATAATACTTAATATCATCTTGGGTGAAACGATCAAAATTACCACATAAATATTCGACAAGATGATGAATAAGAGGTTTATTTTGCGCATCGACGATATTGACACTATCCGGTTGCGAAAGAAAAATGAAATGAACATAATCTTCCTCTTTTAATTCGCTTATTGCAAACCAAACTATCGAAAATTCTTCTGATGATATCTCATCATTTTTCAATACGATATTATCAATTATTCGCGTTAAGTGACGCTCAAAACTACGTAATAGATAAAACTCTCGTGATTTGCTTGTACCTAATTTGGTATATTTTTTCAAATAATCATGAACGACATTCCTCTGTTTGGCAATATGGTAACGAATACTAGACATCATTTCCGGATTATTTACAACTTTAGGAAGCAAATCTAAAAAAAATAAATGATAATTTTTGATAAACTCTTCGTCAAGATAGAGTCGCTCAATATTATCATTTATCATCTCTGTAAAAGTGTTCATTAATTCATCGAAGTCAACAGCGCAAAATATCGCATAAATCTCCATAAGTGATAAGGATTCTACATCTTTAATTTCTTTTAGTCTTTGATAAGCAACGCCCGCCATAACAATTCCCCATTTCTCAACCATACATAATTTAAGTATACACTCGCCAAATTATATTTTCAATATTTTTCATAGAAAAATATAATGCTTTATGATATTATTAATAATATGAGAGGATATGATGATATGAATAACAATCTGGTATTTAAACTTTATAAAAATACGATTATTATTTCTGAATTAAAAAAAGAAATAGATTATAACAATCTAAATAATACCAATGTCATCGATATCAAGGAACTCAAATTTTCAACAGAATATATTCGTGAAAATTTAGAACTTGTCACTAACTTTTTAAACGTAGTAATTATCAAAAAAAACATCGTTACTGCCCAAATCAATAATATGGATATTGCTTTGGTGGCTCTCGATCTTATTAATGGTTGGGAACATATCAAGAAAATCACTTTTAAACCTGATAAAAAATTGAATATGGATATATTTATGAAGTTATTAGATAATCAATATATCGAAGAAATAGAATGTTACGAGATGGCGAATTATCTGATAGAAAGATTGGATATAAATAAGAATTTAAAAGTTGTTACTCGTCATGAAATCGAATTTAAATCAGATTTTATGAAGGACAATATCCTCGATAGCTATTCCGATATATATTATAAAAAAATGATTATAATTCGCAAAGATTTTGATCAAGTCGAATTAGACGATTTTAAAACTTTTATTGCAATTAATTCTCGTTTAAAATTAATAAAGATAATAAAGTATTCTAACGTCTTATTGACCTCTATTGTCGATGAACTAGTCAAATATAAAAAGCATGATATCGTGATTGAAATTGAAGAAAAAAACAATGACTTAGATATAATTTATAATTCAGTTGGTTATATAAAGAAGACTTATCGTCGTTTCTTCGAAGAAAACAACATTACATTTAAGCTTAATTATTCTAAAGAATATCGTCGAAATAATCTTTTTAAAGAGATTAACTTTAAGACTTTTAAAGCAATTGCTGTTTTTATAATTTTATTAGGAATAGTTATTGTAGGTATTAATTATTATAATCAATATCGTGATCAGAATAGTATTGAAAGTCAACTTAACGAAATAACAGCAATTCTTGAAGATGCTGAAGAAGAACGCAATATCGATGATAACGAATTTGATATAGAATATATCGATCTTGGTGATGACACAACAACTACTACTAAGAAGTCGACTTATGTTTCTGCCTACTACACTAATTTCACGCAAGTATTCGATAAGTTACTCGAAAAAAATGATGATACAGTTGGTTGGCTCGAAGTAAATAATACTAAAATCAACTATCCGGTCGTTCAAGGAGATACTAATTCATATTATTTAAATAGAGATTTCTATAAAAAGAAAAATAGTATGGGTTGGGTATTCATGGATTATCGAAATGATCCTGTAGAATTGAGCAAAAACACCATTATCTATGGTCATAATATAAAAACTGGAATTATGTTTGGTACACTAAAATATATGCTAAATAGTAGTTGGTATAAAAGACCGAGTAATCAGATAATAACTTTTAATACACCAACAAAAAACATGAAATGGCAGATATTCTCGTTATACCGTGTTCCGGAAACAGATGATTATCTAAAGACGGATTTTGATACAGATGAAGAATATATGGAATTTTTAAATATGATTACTGAACGAAGTATTTATGATTTTAACATTGAGCTAACTGCCGAAAGTAAAATAATTACTCTATCGACTTGTAATAATCATGTCAATAGAAATGTCGTTCATGCGGTATTAATCGAAGAAGAAACTGTCGAATAAAAAAAAGTATCTATGAAATGTCATAGATACTTTTTTGTTTTATGCTACTTTTAAGGCGAGGCATTTCGATATAGTCATCATAACTGTCAAGATTAATCTCTTCGATTCTCGTCAAGTCAATTTTTGCTGTTTCTTCTTTAATCTTAATACGATTTATTAGATATATATCGATTTTATAAATTAGTATTCCCGCTAACCAAGTTACGAACATGCTCATTCCTAACTCATAAAGACTCATCAAAACAGGGTCTGAAAAAACACTGAATTCATCAAAAGGAATGGCGTTAGAGTTGATATATTCAATTATATTCAAAAAGATAAAACTCAAGAATATAGGAACTATACTATTGGTAATCTTTAAAACTCGCGACGATTTTTTTAGATATGTTATGATCATTATTCCAAAGCTAATTGCTAATATTAATATAAATTCAAATGTCGTTGGAAAATAAATCATATCGATTATCTGCGTTGTGACATTATTTATGAAGACCATAAATGTGTCGATATAGTTAATAGCATAAAAGCCAAGAATCAATATTGCTGTTAATATTGTTGTTATTTTGACGACCTTCTTATCCATGAAACGAGAGAATATAAGAGCTCCAAACAATAAGATGAGTTCAAGGACTAGAAGTACTAAAAATTTTGATTCTAATAAGCAATCTAAAGAATATCGAAACATTTCAACGATTGTAAGTTCTGGCATTTTTCTCTCCCCCTTTATTATTCAATATTACCAAGCTCGAAAATAAATACTGTTTGGGTCTTTTTGTCATTTCGAGTACAAGTAATAAGTGTTAACGTATTTACTTCGCCATTGCGACGAATGGTTATTTTCCCAGTTTTCGGAACGGTATAACTTTCAACGAGATTGTAAGTATAATTCTTGTTTTGATAAGTAACAGTAGCTTCGGCACCCATCTTTAATTTATATAACTTATCAAAAAATGATACCGAGCTATTACCACGATGAGCTGCTAATATTAAATTACCGTTTTCAACATCTGGCATTGCTGAGCCCTCAATCAGCATGACATTATAATTAACTGAATTGTATTTCGAATCAAAATCGAGAAAACCACGTTTTAAATTAATGTCAGGAATTGTTAAATATCCAATATAATTATTACGGCTATCAGAGCTGTTAGCTTTAGTCGTCTCTTGTTCCAAAGATGTCTGATCTATATCACTATCAGAGTCTGCGATTATTTCATCAATAGATTCGTCAATATTAACTTCCGTTTCTAAAAAGGAAATATTTTTATAGTTATATAAGTTGGATTTTATCGTTGCAAAATAGGTGTACGAAACTAATACAAGCCCTATAAAGCAGAAAAGAACACTAAGGGAAATCTTAGCATTCTTTGATAGTTTTCTTAACATAGTATGCACCACCAGTTAATAATACAATTCCTGCAAATACCATTGCTGATGAAGATAATCCAGTTGCAGGCACCTCTACTACTTCTTCTTCTTTTTTCGTATTATAGAACGTGATTATTGCACTATCGCTATATTCCCCTGCTTCATTCTTAACTTGTAAAGTTCCATCTTCCATCAAACGGAAGTATATAACTTCTTTACTTAAAACATATCCTTCTGGTGCACTAACTTCTGATAAAGTATAGTAACCAGCATCTAAAGACAATTGGTATATTCCATCTGTTGTCACAAATTCTTTGACGACATTTCCATTTTCATCTTTAATAACTAATGTCGCTCCAGAAACATATTCATCAGTTTTAGAATCTTTCTTCGCAAATCCAACTACGTCAATTAACTCATTAATCATGATAACACGATCAACTGCTTCATATACGCCTTTTTCATTCTTGACGTATAAGCTTCCACCATTATCTAACAAAAATTCGATAGTAGTCTTACTTAACTTATATCCTTCTGGTGCTATAGTTTCCGTTAAACTATATTTTCCCGGTTTAAGAGTTAATTTGTGAGATTCATTAGTCGAAACCCAAGTATCGATGACATTTCCTGCTTCGTCTTTAACAACTAATGTTGCTCCAGGAACTTCATTAGATTGAGTGATATCAGTCTTACTTATTTCAACTTCAAATTCATCTTCATAATTATATGCCGTCATCGAGATGGAGTCTTTAAGTACGACTTTTTCTTCTAACGGTTCTTGAAATAATACTTTTTGATATTTAGAACTATGGAAGTAATAATATCCAGTATACTTTGTATAAGATCCTTCAACATTTAATGTAACAGTTAATTTTTTTCCTTCAGGTATTTGATCAACTGGAATTTTTACTTTTACTCCGTTATCGCTCTTGATGACCTTTGATCCAACAGGTGCATTAGAAAGAGAATACTTAACATTTCCGTCAAGATTAGATGTATATACCTTTATTTCACTTGATACATAATATCCGTCACTTATTGTAAATGTTACTGGACTCTTATCTAATGATAAACTTCCGACTTTTTCTTGGTAATTCTTAGCACCATCATATAATTGATAAATTAATTTGCTGACTTCTTCAGTATCTTTATGTTTGATGATATATTTTTTTACTTCTGATACTAAGTTGAAATTATTTTGATTTAGGTAATCTTCATAGTACCATACGGCCATCTGCGTAATATAGAAGTCCTTGTCCTTATCTCCTGTATTAGGTTTGTTATTTAAGATATAGATATATCCCGGGTCAACAGTACCGGTTTTTGTAAATTCAATATCTTCAGCATAAGTTGCCGACATATTAATACAGTAGATATAATATTTACCATTTTCCGCAGTTTTGACGATTACTGGGAAATTTTCGATATATTCAACTTCCCTTAATCCATCAGATACGACAGAATCTGGTAATGAGCTGGCAGCGTTAACATTGAACATACTACCAAATAAAACTAAAGCAATTGTACATAATACTGTAATGAATTTTAACTTTTTCATTTTTATCCCTTCCCCCTTTAAAGATGTCTGCTATTCTAGCACAATTGTTGAAAAAAAGCAAATTTTTTTATGGTTTTAAGCACTTTTTTAATGATTTAGAGCAAAAATCGTATATTTCCTGCAAATTCTCAGCAAAATAGCTAGCATTTTCGGTGATTTTAGCAAAATCTTTTAAATTACCATAATCCTTAATTGCAATACAAGTAATCTTAGCACGACGTGCGGCGATTACGCCAACTAATGAGTCTTCAAACACTACTGCCCTATTGTTTGAGATATCCATTCTTTCGAGCATCTTAAGATAGATTTCGGGATTGGGCTTACGTTTTTTGACGTCTTCAATAGTCAGAACATGAGAAAACAATTTATCAAATTCGAGTTGTTTCGTAAACGAGTTGGATTCTCGATAGATATCGATACTATTACGAGCACTTAATGATGCAATTCCTAATTGATAGTTAAGCGAATAAAGTAATTGAACCAACTCTTTAGCATATGGTTTTGGCATAATCCGTGTTGTTTGGTATAACTTGCTAATATTTCGACGATATTCCATAAACTCTTCTAAAGATATCGTTATATGGTACTTTTCCTTTAAGAGACGAATATAATCTATGTAAGGATTAGCACTTTCAGAAGATGCGAGAACATTATCTCGGAATATTCCAATATCTTGTGGATTAATATCTTCATGACAGAACGCCTGTACTACAGATGTGTCAACTTCATTCCAAAGGTCTAAAGAATCAAGAAGTGTTCCGTCCAAATCAAAGATAAAAGCTTCTTTATCTTCTAAAAGTTCTGATAACATTACAATCACCTATGACCGCTATTTTAGCAAAGATCCGAGCATTTAACAATAAATATTTCTAAAACTTATTGCACAAAAAAAATATTTATGATATATTTATAGGGCGATGGATCTTTAGCTCAGTTGGTTAGAGCATCCGGCTCATAACCGGGCGGTCGTAGGTTCGAGTCCTACAAGATCCACCATATGTGCAGGTATGGCGGAACTGGCAGACGCGCTAGACTTAGGATCTAGTGGAGTGATCCGTGCAGGTTCGATTCCTGTTACCTGCACCAATAAAGACTTAAAAGACCTTATAGGTCTTTTTTTTTCGAACCTACGACCACCTAAAACGTTAACATATATTAATACCTAAAAACGACATATTATGCTCTAACCAACTGTTAAAATACCTCTTCAGGGAGGAAATTCATGAAAGAAGAATTTAATTGCATAATAAAAATTTTTGAAAAGTTAACTTCTCTAGGTTACATAAAATCAAACTCTAATAATATTTTTAATGCTGCCGGATTAACGTTAGAAAGTTTTTTGGGGAAACAATTGGATAACATGTTTTTTCCCGATTACAAAGGAATAGAGATAAAGTGTACCCAACGTTTTAGTAGATATGACATCTCTCTTTTTACTTTGTCTTTTGATGGTCCTTCTCTTTTTGAGAGTAACTATTTATTAAGGACATATGGTAAAGGTGATAAAAATTTTCCCGAATATAAAAAATTAATTGTCAATCTAAAATTAAACAAGAAAGTTTTTTATTTTGAATTAAAAATTGATTACGGGAATAAAAAAATATTTATCAAAATCTATGATATCTCGGGAAATTTTATCGAAGATCGGGCTTTTATAGATTTCTTTTCTATTGAACAACGATTAAGCATAAAACTCGGCAAATTAGCTCTATTTTATGCTAGTAAAAAAGTTATCGACGAAGTCTATTACTTTCGTTATTATATGCTCAAGTGTTTCATATGTAGAGGCATTGATGCATTCATCAAGGCTTTAGAAGACGGTTATATCAATGCTAACTTACAACTCCGATTTGCCAGAGGTACAAATGATTTTGGTAAGAATAAAAATAAAAATATTCAATTTACCATAAAAAAAGACTGTATCGATAAATTGTTCATTAAAATCTATTCTGATGAGAATAAAAAATATGAACACTATTAAACTATCAACATATTGCAAAAAGCAGATCACAAGGAGTGACCTGCTTTTTATATGACTTACTTTTCTCTATTTTTAGACTCGTTAAGAATTAACTTTCTCTCTTCACGGTTAGCACGATAAATACCTTCGAACAATAAATTTTCTAAACTAGAAAAAGGTTGTTCATTAGTAACCTTCTCATAGAGCCAGTCGAGATATCTCACTTTTTGGGCATAATCTGGGCGACCATATACTGTTTTTCCAGATGATACCCAGTATCCGAACTCAACATTTGTCGTAAATCCGGGCATTTCAGGTAGTTCTCGCGGAACCCAAAACAAAATTACTGTGGCTTCAGATAAGGCTTCATATTCCCAATTGGCTTGGTCGACATAATCCTCTTTTGGTTCACCATTAGAATATTCTGGAACATATACAACGCCGTCAAAACCGACATCTTCTAACATCTGACAAGCTGCACTACGCCATGATTGATAGACTTTATTACGAGGAGTCGGCCCAGCCAAGAAGATAGACTTTTCTCCTTTCACGACTTCTTCGTCGGAATAATTAATTCGCATAAACTTCTCTCCTTCTATAATATTAAATTATTGTAGTTTTTTAGCTTTGATAATATTGGGAATTTCAGAATTTATATAATCCAATTGATCATAAGGCATTTCTATTGCCGACAGTTGTCTTAAAGCTAATTCCTTTTTATTCTCAAGAATTGTTTCACCAAATACCATTCTTCTTGCCAAATTATAAGGAAGACTTTCATCAAATGAGGTTAAACGTCTTAACATACCTTCTTTTTCCGTTATTTCATGTCTTAACTTTTGCATACGATATAAATCGACTTCGCTATAACCGTATTTATTCTGCAAGCAACGTTCAAATGTTGCAAATACATAATCGACATCATTTTCGGTCAACATTCCCTCTTGAAAGAGAAAATTGACAATATCCATTTTTTTAGCAACCATATCATATCTATGATAAAAAAGATTATCTCGATCTTCAATTTTGGCAAGAGAAATAATCCAGTTTACGAATATCGAATAGCCGTTACCATTAATACTCTGATGCATATCAGCACTTTTAGTTTGAACTAAATACTCGAGAAATTCCAAAGCATAATTTTGAGGATTAAGCGATAAATTAGAGACGACTGAAGCCTTATTTTCTCTAGAAGAGTCCTCTACATTAACTATCTTATTAACATCGATATCACGATTTAAAATTTCTGCATCTTTTGCCAATACTAATAATTTCAACGTCTTTAGAGCATGTATATCGTTTTCTTTTGCTAATAAAACGCCTAAGTTTTCTAAATCAGATAAATTTTTTGTATTTTCTATTATACTATTAATTACCTTTTGCATTATAAATCATTCCTTTTCAGACCTTTATTATAGCACATCTCAAAAAAAAAGAAGAAGACCTTCTTTTAAAATTTTATTCTATTATTAGTATTTAACATACTCGATAAATGCAAGAACTCATGTGCTGTTGGATATGAATACTTCTGACCATCTTTATCGACAATCTTTAAGAACGCATATTTGTGATCATCGCGAACTAAAACTTGGAAGATTTGATTATTATAACGCAATTTAATCGTCTTCTTATATATATGTTTCATCTTCTCACCTCGTATTGTCCTTTAAGGCCTAACACTAAAGCTTGAGGTAAGTTTTTGTCTCTTAAACTATTAAAAAGATCGCTAGAAATAACTTCTCTATATTTTTCTTCGATTATATCTCCCGGAGTATTTGATAATTCTTTGGGTTGGAAGAGATATTCGTATACGTCACGATCATATACTGTATTGTTAGCGGCATCGATTATATGTCCTTCATGTTCGACATAAGAATGATAATACTCTTTAGTAAAATAAGATGGAATTAGTGCTGTTATTAAATTGGCATTATCTAATGATTTTGCTAACTCCCAAGAAATATTGTGACAATATTGTTCAATTATATAATTTTCAATCCAATATAATGCTTGTGGATATTTTCTCAAATAATCGAATATTGATTCGAAGATAATCTCATTAAAACAATTCGATTGAACGTGAAAAGATGTTGCATCTTTAGTAATTTCCGATATAATTGGTGATCTTTTTAAATAGTCAAATAATTGCGATTTTAAAATCCTATTTTCTTTACGACCAATTACTTTGGCAGCATCTATAAGTTCAAATCGCATATTATAACCATGTGAATCCATCTCTTCAAATAAAGAGTAATAATAGACGGGATAATTACCTTGGAGAAAATTTTTTAAAGAATAAAACTGATGAGCGTAGGATGCATTCTTTATTTCTGGTGATAAAGTAAATCTTCCGTATTTTCTGAAAAAAGTATTTAATAACTCACGAAAATGTGTTTCATTTTCTAACTTGCCTTTCACGGATGTCTCTTCAAACATTTCCAAAATCCCCATAACCATCGCTCCCCTTTTTTTTCCGAATAGTCTACACCAGTTTAATTGCTTTGTCAAATTATTTGCTCAAAATAAGCAATTTATCATTAGATGGTTCTTTAGTTGGTTGGGTCTTGCTATAAACCGGTCGGATATCCACTATTTGGTAAGTGTTTTCTTTGACATAGGAATTTAATTGTCCTAAAGAAGGCGTATGAAAATAGCTCGTAATAGTTCCTGCATCGGCTAGTTTTTTCTTTAATCCGGCAATAATCATTTGACTGTTTGGAATATCCATTTTTTCTAACGAATCGACGGTATCGATACGGTCATATTGTCGATTTGCTCCCCCACTTGTTATAAAATTTAACTTGTGTTGTTTCAATGAATTCTTTAACTTTGAATAGTAACCACTATTGGAGCAAAGACGATACCTTACGATATCTTTTTCAGCAATGTTAAGATCTTCTAAATACTTCACATCTGGCATATGATGATATAAATAATTCCAAAATACTTTGGAATTCCATGAAAGATATTTTAATTTTGAAACTTGTTTTAAAAGATAATTATGATAAATATTTTCGATGAATTCTGCTCTATCACATTGTAAAATGAGTGCTCTTTCTAGTTCAAAGAGATATTTAAGAAAGACATCATCATCGATAATATCAATATTGGTATAACCGAGAAGAAGTGCTTGATAAATCGCATCACGATTTATTGTTGTAATTAATATGTTATTTCTTTTTTCCGTTGATGTTAAATATTTTAAACACTCAATGGAATTAATTGATGAATATCCCATATTAAAATCAGGATTTTTAATAACATCAATAGCGTTTTGCTTCGCAGTATCGGTAATTTTTTCTTTTAATTGTTTTTTTTCTTGATGATATATTTGCAAGATCGGTTGCAATAACTGCAGAATTTCTAGACGCTCTTTTAGCGACAAGACTTGGTATAAAGGTATTCGATAATAATATCTTATTTTCGTTATATCAGATAGTGATAAGTCATAGGGTTTTTCCGTAATTAATCTATTTATATCAAGGTTTGGATCAGAAAAACTAAAGATATCTTCATGATAAAATTTTAACAGCTCATAGACGACAAAATCGTTAATAGGTGAAGAAATGCCATATAAGTTCTTGTTATCTTGTAATCTCCTTAAAGAACTTTCAAACAATATTTTACTAGTCTTAGAATAAAGGTGTTGATGATTGTCATAAAATGCTTTTATTTCATCATGAGTATATCGAATTTGATTTCTATAACCATCACGATATTTTAATATAGTTACCATAAAATTGAGAATATACTTACTTACACTTGTCTCTTCGGATATTCCCAGTTCTAGCTTCAACTGATTTGATGGTATCGGAACATTGCCATCATCGCCAAAGTAACTGATATATGCTTTTCTTATAATATCTATATTGCCATAGTATGGTAAATCTGTATTGAACATAACGCTTCGTGCATAGTCGAAATCAAATCTTTTAATACCACCTCTTAAAAGATATGTTACACGTCTTTCTAAGCGGGATACTAAATTAGCAATTGCATTTATTCCTAATGGATACTTTTTACTTATCTGTGTTACGGACATTTTATCTTTATAACGTAATTTCAAGATATTTTGTTCAAAAAGTGGAAAATAACGCATGATTGGAATGATATCCTTTTCATAATTCCAAGATTTACCAAGTCCTTGATCGCGATATTGGCACAATTTAACAAATGCTCGATTAATTATTCTTTTAATATTTGCAACCGTAATATTATATTCTTGGCATAATTCAGGAAGTGACTTCGCTGGTGAAACAATTCCCTTGATATTGCTGATAATATAACGTTCTTTTTCCGATAACGGATTATTTTTATCATTTAAAAGAGTTTTCGTCTCATCTTGTTTGAGCACCGCATAATTAGCCGAAATAATACCATTGATACGGGCACCTATTCTAGTCAAAGCATTGTTCTTTAGTTCCATTACTTTCTTTTCCGAAATATTCATTCTACTTGCTATTACTGCTATACTACATTTTTCTTCTTGGGGATTATACATGCTTTTTATGCCGTAATATAGACTAAGTAACAATCGTTCACAATCATTTAAGATGCTTTCAGAAATATGGCAGTTAACTTCACTAATTATTTCCGAAATAGAGATATCCTTCTTCGCATAATAATTTAAATAATCCAAATAGAACTTGCGATTAATAGCTTTTATTTTTGA
>CALVQL010000026.1 GCA_944358235.1 uncultured Bacilli bacterium | reverse complement strand
TTAATTTTACGGCATGATTCGATATACCATTCTGGTACATTATATTCGCGCATCAAACTTGCAAATGATGCCCAGGTTTCTGGATCCTTGCTAGCCTTTCCTTTACGAACAAATTCCATTATTTTGAAGGCTTTAGCTGGAGGCATTCCCCATTCCATGAGATTGACCATAATATCGTCACGACATCCGATGACGTTTTTAAATGGTACTTTTATATTACCGTTTTCATCAGGTGTACATAGATCGCGAGCATTACCTAGCCAGACGTCCGTACCATGACTCAAACCAGATATTTTTATCAGTTCGGCAAATGTCGTTGGCTTAGTCTCTTCGAGCATCCCTAACAAGAAAGAGGTTCCGAATTCTGGAACACCAAGAGTTCCAGTTGGACAGTACTTTCTTCCATCTTTTGTCAGTCCACGTAGACGTTCTGGTTCTAACCCTAAGACCTCAGGTCCACAGAAGATTTTCATCGTATCAGGATCTCCTAAATCGATTTTAGTGACATCAATACCCGATAAATCTTGAAGCATACGTAAAACTGTCGGGTCATCGTGACCGAGTATATCGAGTTTTAAAAGATCAGCATCGATAGCATGGTAATCAAAATGTGTCGTCCTCCAAGCACTGTTTGGATCATCTGCCGGATATTGAAATGGCGTAAAGTCCCAGACATCTTTATAGCCCGGAACGACGACGATACCTCCTGGATGTTGCCCAGTAGTACGTTTTACACCAGTACATCCAACAGCAATACGCTCCACTTCAGGAATACGTTCCATACTGCGAATGATGCCTTTTTTCTTCAACTCGTCCTTACTAGTGATATCAAGACCATAACTTCTTGCTTCAACTTTTAATTTATCATACATTCTTTCTTCGAAATAACCTTGAACATACCCATAAGCTGTCTTATCAGCAACTGTACCAATAGTTCCGGCACGATAGACATTATCGGTTCCAAACAACACCTTAGTATATTCATGAGCACTTGCTTGATTATCACCACTGAAGTTAAGATCGATGTCGGGAACTTTCTCAGCATTAAATCCTAAGAATGTTGCAAATGGCATATCGTTTCCTTCGTGAATCATCTTAGTATTACATTTTGGACAATTACGTTCAGGCAAATCAAAACCACTAGGATAATTCTTCGAAAAAGGTGTTCCGTCTTCGTCTTCAAACATACTATGACAACAATTTGGACAATAATAATGAGCTGGCAAACCATTACATTCCGTTATTCCCATCATCGTCGCAACTAGTGATGAACCAACCGATCCACGTGATCCAACGAGATATCCTTCATCGTTGGAATGTTTAACGAGCTTTTGAGCTATTAAGTAGATAACATCAAAGCCACCACCGATAATTCCGCCTAAAGCCATCTTCGCATTTTCAGTGGCTTTTTCATCACTCAAGGTTTCATCTTCGCTTAAAAGACGTTTTTTCATGAGCGATACAACACCGTCGTAGCCCGTCATTATGACATTATGTATTTCTTGAGGTAATATCGCATCGACCTCTTCTTCGTTAAATTCAGGATGCTCTTCATGAATTTTGTCGATTACCAAACCAATAATCTTATCACCATAGAACTCTTTAGCAATACGTTCTTCGATCAATCGTGGAAGCGGATCCCCATACATGCTATGAGCTTTTTCGAATACGAGATCACGACAAGTATCCTGTGAATGTTCGATTATCGGTGAGTAAGGTTTTTCCGGATAATCGATAACTTCGATTTCTTCTAAGGAATCGATTATCGCATTAGGATTAGTAATGACGATCTCTTCTACTAATTGTGGATTATCTAACCAAGAAAATTCGGCAAGCATTTCATCAGTCGTTCTGAAATACTGATTAGGAATGTGGGCCTCTGGGGTAACTTCACTATCCGTATATTTAGAAAGTAAAGAATATGTTCCATCGTTATAATTGACGGTTATAAGGCGCGCATTTTGAAGTTTACGAAGTGAAGATTCAATGGCATATTTTTTTTCTGTCTCTCCGTCTTTACCACGAAAGTTTTCTTCAAATTTATTGCTTTTATCAGTTTGATAAATGCTTGCAAGATTTGTTGAAGTTATCGGTATTCCCTTCATCTTATTTAAGGCATAAAGATACTTCAGTACTTTGATATCCATTTCATTAAGTTCGCAGCCTTCACTCTTAGCACGCTCTATCGCTGCATCAATATTATCTTTATTGACGTTACGTTTGCTATATCCTGACAAGTAACGAGCTAATGGATGACGTCCTTTACCAGGAACATTTTGGTTGACGATTATCTCACGATAAAGACGATCTAGAGAATTAATATGATGGACATCACCTGTAGCAACAACGGTTACCCCGGCTTTTTTCGCACAATCGATAATTCGCTTTATGCAAAATTTTAGATGGTCCATATTGTTGATATCATGATTACGTAAGAGATGTGAATAGTTTTCTAATGGTTGAACTTCGATATAATCATAGAACTTCATCGCCTCGATTAAATCCGGATCGGGACGCGTTTCCGCAAGATAAAATATTTCTCCGTTTAAACAAGCTGATCCGACTAGCAGTCCTTCACGGTGCTCATCAATCAAGTGACGCGGAATTTTGGCGTTACGTTGAATGAAATTCGTGTTAGCAAAACTAATTATCTTGAATAGATTTTTCAACCCTTGATGGTTCTTAGCAATAAACGTTACATGCTTAATATTATCATATATATTGGCGAGATGTTCAGTATAAGTCTTTCCAGGAATATTTTCGTACATCTGAAGCCAATTTTCTTTACACCACGGATATTTAAACACATAGTCTCGATTATCGTATTTAGCAAAGGGGAATCGTGTCTCATCCGTGATTACTTCATCTTCTTCAACTTTACGAATATAGTTTTTAAATGAACACAATTCACCGATGTTACTCATCTTTTTGGCATCATTTTGAAAAGCGATACTTTCGAGAATCCCTAAATCATTTAACTCGTTTAAAGTCTTTATTCCTTCGATTTGATGGAGCATCTTGTTAAAGATATACCCTGTATTTTCCGAGTCGACATCGGCACCATGGTGTTGCCCTACATAGACGGTGAGATTTACTTCTTTTTCACCGAACGGAGTCATATAACGAATTTTAAGAATGTTTTCAGCTGGATGAAGAGTAAATTCTGGTGAAAAATCGATTAAGTCATATCCCGATGATAATTTCACTTCGACATTTACTGTGGCAGTTTTACTGGCTTTATGAATCGTCTCTAAGAACAACTCTGTTTTCACTTTAGTGACGGGAGTTTCACTAGTTATATCCATCTCCGTATAACTGCGTTCAACGCGTCTTATTGCCGATACTCCATCAACAATGATATCGACAATCTCTTGAGCCATTTCATCTTCTAATTTAACACTACCAGAAGCCACATCGGAATTAGATTCGTCGTCATCGTCAGCTTCTCCAGTATCTATCCCATAAAATTTACCTAACGCTTTTAAATTATGTTTTTTCAAATCACGATTTATGACACGCGACAACATCAACGTATCGATAATTGGATTGGTCAATGGCCCTAGATCATATTTATAATAAGCCATATCGAGCATATTTTTATCGAAACGAGCATTATGAGCAACTAATGGTAAAGCGCCGATCCATTCCTTAAAACGACGCACTACATTTTCTTCGGAATCAGCGTCTTTAACGTCGTCATCACTTATATCGGTTACACGCGTTATCGCTTCATCGATATGATGACCGGGATTTATCAATTCATCAAAACGATCAACGACTTCGCCATCTTTAATTTTGACACCACCAATTTCGATCATCGAATCGCCTAATCCTGGATTAAAACCGGTTGTTTCTGTATCGAATACGACAAAGGTGTTTCCCGATACCGGTTCATCTGTTGCATTAAAGCAAACATTTAAAAAGTCTTCACACATCTCGAGTTCGACGCCATAAGCCGCTTTAAATGGCTTAAAGTTTTCCTTTTCGGCTTTGGCTTCTTCTAAGTATTTTTCGATTTCGGCAATACCTTCTTGATTTTCACTTGCCTTGATGTTTTCCAAAGATTCTTCCAATTCCTTTATTCTAGCATCTAAAGCTTTTTTTGAGGACTTATTATGTTTAGTTACCGTATCAAAGACATGAGGGAATGCTTGACAGCAATCATGATCGGTTATCGCAATTCCGGCATGTCCCCAAGCAATAGCTTGATTGACTAATTTTACTTCGTCAGCAACACCATCCATCTGCGACATCATCGTATGAGCATGCAATTCCACACGTTTTTTAGGAGCTTTGTCTTGTCTTTTTATTTCTGGATTATCGATTTTTTCATATGAACGCATTTGAAAGACGAGATCTTTAGCATAATCGTCCTGACGTACTTGACCGGAAAAATGGAACCAATTGCCTTCTTTTAATTCCTTGCCATAAGTTTTAAATTCTTCCTCATCTTTAGCAAAAGTCTTCGCAAGAATACTCGAGGTATTATCACTAATTTTTAAGGTGACTAAATATAATGGTGTTCCATCTTTTTTTGTCAATTGAGTGAATTCAGAAGAAAAAATATAGGCTTCGAGATTTACGGCATTTTCCTCACGATCGATACTCGATATCGATACCAATCCCTCGCGTTGATAATCAACTTTCTTGCGCATCTGATAACGTGGTTTTGTTTCATTTATAACTAAGCGTGGTATCTTTACTTCGGCTTTTTCACGTTCGATTTTTTCTTTGACGATATTAGCTGCCTCTTCGTTAATTACAAAAGATACTTCGAATCCTTCGATATTCATCTCTTTTAATTTTTTCAAAATTTTACGACATTCTTTTTTTAGGAGGACCTCTTCACTTTTCGATAATACTTCGATGATGATTACTTCTCCATCTATTTTAATTAAATCTTTATTAATAGCTGATAAACTCGGATTATCCTCGATAGTTTTATCTAGATAGTACAAAAAATACTCCATTACTAACTCGCTATCAAACGCATCATAAAGCATTTCAATATAGATCTTGTCGACTTCATCTACACCTTCAGCGCATAAAGTTTTAAGGCGAAGCATTGAGTTAACTGGTATAATATTGGGTGCCATTATGCGTAATGTCCACGAATTTTCGCGACGATTTACGACCATATCTTTAAGTTTGGCATCTTCAAATGATAAAACATCATTAAAGTTGATCAATTTAAAAAAACGCAAAAGTTTTTCATCCATAATACCACGCCCTATCCTACATACATAATTATACTAAATATTACAAATTCTTTAAAGTAAAATAAAAAGGTTTAAGTAATTTTAAACCTTTTTCTCTCTCTGGTAGTCACTTATAGAAAATACTTTAGATAAATTTTTCTTTTTATGACCATAAGGGTGAAGAGTATAATCGAGATCAAATTCCGTAAAAATGGCATCGAGCATATCTCTTCTTAATTCGAACGGGAATAGTGTCCAATCTTTAAATACATTCACAATTCTATACCTGTCCATATATCTTATTTTATTTACTGCAGCATAATAATATGCATTATTTAAAAATGATATAACAATATCTAAATGGTATAAGGATTCATCATATGATGCAATCTCTTTTTTAAAATGATGAACAATAAAACTCATAATATCGCGAATAAATTCCATATCCCAATCGATATCTAAATTCTCGAATTCTTTATACTGTTCATGACTTTTAACCAGACTCATCAACGCTTCATACATATTGAGATTTCCGACGTCAAAAGAACGACAAAACATCTCGGCATTAGAATAATAATCTTGCTCTAATGTTACATTATCAGCAGTACCAACGACATAAAACTTATCATCAGCTATTTTAAGTTTACCACTAGTGAATTCTTTAATAATCTCATCGATCAATGAACGTTCGATAAAAAAACATCTTTCGAGAACGGATCTAGCAACAATTTCGTTAAAAGTATCATCTTGTTTCTCATCGATATAGATAACTATTTGATCGATTATTTTATCGATAAGTTCAACTCTTGATAATGAAGGTATACTTTTTTTGATTCTTTCATAATAATGCGAATTAACCAGATATAAAAATTGATTGATTACTATAGCGTTTTCATAAGAGATATCTGTAAGAGTATGTTTTTCACTTAACTCGTGTAAAAAATAAACACTCTTTTCATCGACTTTATGATCAACCATAAGTACTTCATGTCCCATGCGAAGTAGCTGATTTACATAGGCATTTTCCTTTTTCCTTTTTTCATCCAATCTTTTCTTTAAATAAGTTAGACCGCCATAACTTGTCGGAATAATTATCGCCGGAATAAAGATCAAACCAACGCCTACACTCATTCCAGCAACTATAATTAAATTGATTATCAGACAGGAAAGAGAAACACCTATACAAATTTTATAAATTTTATCCGAGAAGTTATCCATATTAATTCACCCTAATCGACATGTATAATATCATTTTTGATATTAATTGTAAATAAAAAGAAGAAACTAGGCAGTTTCTTCTTCTGTTTCTTTATCTTCTGAAGTGTTGTCATCATCTTCATCGACGACAACTAATTCTTCTTCAACACGTTCTTCGTTTTCATCGATAAATTGATTTTCCAAGACCTCACTAGCATCATCTGACAAATATTCCTTTTCAAGAGATATTTCAATATCAGAATATTGCTTTGCACCAGTTCCAGCAGGAATTAGTTTTCCTAAAATAACGTTTTCCTTCAATCCCTTTAAGTAATCAACTTTACCTTTAATCGAAGCATCAGTTAGAACTTTTGTCGTCTCTTGGAATGATGCAGCAGATAAGAACGAATCTGTTTCCAAAGATGATTTAGTAATACCTAAGATTACTGGACGTCCGGTTGCTGGAACGCCACCAGTTAATAATACTGGGCGGTTACGTTCAGCAAATTCACGCATCGATACAGTCAATCCGGCAACTAAGTCAGTATCTCCTTCATCGACAACTTTCATCTTATTGATCATACGACTAGCAATAATCTCAACGTGCTTATCGGAAATATCAACACCTTGTGATTTGTATACTTTTTGAATTTCTTTTAAGATATATTCTTGAGTCGTAATTGGATCAGTAACAGCAAGTAATTCTTTTGGACTGATTGCACCTTCTGTCAAACGATCACCAGCATTTACTTCTGTTCCAACTTCGACACGAAGTTTTGCTTCGTAAGATGTTATATGATCACGTGAATCGACATCATTAGTAATAGTAACTTTCCATTTACCATTGACATCTTCAATATTCGTTACTTTACCAGTTATTTCAGCAATAGTTGCTTTTCCTTTTGGATTACGAGCTTCGAATAACTCCTCTACTCTTGGAAGACCCTGAGTGATATCATCAGCACCAGCAACTCCACCAGAGTGGAATGTACGCATGGTCAACTGTGTACCAGGTTCACCAATCGATTGAGCAGCCATAATTCCGACAGCTTCACCGGTTTCAACGAGATTACCAGTTGCTAAGTTACGTCCATAGCACTTCTGACATACACCATTTGGTGATGTACAAGTTAATGCACTACGGATTTCAACTTCTTTAATACCAGCACGTTCTATCTTTGCAACGATTGCTTCAGTTATTTCTTCGTCTTTATCGACAATCATCTCTTTAGTTTCCGGATTGATTACCTTCTTAGCTGTGTAACGACCTAATATACGATCAGCAAGTGGTTCGATTACAGAGCCATCTTTTTCATCGATAAAGGCACTTACGACTAGACCTGAAAGGCATCCACAATCCTCTTCTTTGACGATGATGTCTTGGGCAACATCGACTAGACGTCTTGTTAGATATCCAGAATCGGCAGTACGTAATGCGGTATCAGCAGATCCTTTACGAGCACCATGAGTATTTAAGAAGAACTCATTAACTGTAAGTCCATCGACCAACGATGATGTTATCGGAATTTCAACCATAGATCCATCCGGTTTTGCCATAAGACCACGCATACCAGCCATCTGTCCGAACTGGTTAGCAGATCCACGAGCTCCGGAATTCATCATCATGAAGATCGGGTTTTCTTTCATCTCTTTAGATATCTTAGCAAGTTCCCCATGAACTTGATTAGTTACATTTAACCAAACATCACATACACTGCTCTTACGTTCTTCTTCAGTGATTAGACCACGTTTGAATTGTTTATTAATCTTATCGACTTTTTCTTTACCCTCTGCTAGATATTCTTGTTTATGTTCTGATGTGACGATATCATTCATCGAGAATGTAATACCTGCAACAGTCGAGAATTTGAAACCAAGATCTTTTAGCTTATCGAGCATAATAGATGTCTCTGTAGTCTTATATCTTTTGAATATTTGAGCAATTATCTTCTGTAATGTCTTCTTATCAAAAGCATCAGTAAGTGGCATCTTAGCAATTTCTTCAGGAATATTTACTCCTTGATCTAAGAAATACTTCATTGGTGTAATGCCTTCAATATTATCCTTCGTTGGTTCATTTAAGTATTGGAATGTATCCGGTAATATCTCATTAAATTTCAATTTACCAGCAGTTGTTACTAAGTATTTATCCTTAACATCGTCGACAAACAACTTATATTTAAATGAACGAACAGGAACAGCAATACGTGTATGTAAAGTTATCTCACGTCTTTCGTAAGCCATAAGGGCTTCATCAGCGTTCTTATAAACTTTACCTTCATGCGGTTCACCAGCTTTTTCCATTGTAAGATAATAGTTACCTAGAACCATATCCTGTCCTGGTGTAACAATTGGCTTTCCATCCTTTGGCGATAAGATATTATTAGCACCTAACATAAGGATACGAGCTTCGGCTTTGGCCTCTTCAGAAAGTGGAACGTGAACAGCCATCTGGTCACCATCAAAGTCAGCATTGAATGCAGTACAAACTAGAGGGTGTAAGCGGATAGCTTTTCCACCAACTAATTTTGGTTCGAATGCTTGAATACCAAGACGGTGTAATGTTGGAGCACGGTTTAATAATACAGGATGTTCTGTAATGACATCTTCGACAATGTCCCAAACACAATCATCACGATTATCAATTAATTTCTTAGCTCCCTTAATATTATGAGCAAGTCCTTTAGATACAAGGCCGTTGATAACGTGTGGTTTGAATAATTCAAGAGCCATCTCTTTTGGAATACCGCATTGATACATCTTAAGTGATGGTCCAACAACGATAACTGAACGACCAGAATAATCGACACGTTTTCCTAATAAGTTTTGACGGAAACGTCCTTGTTTTCCTTTTAACATACTAGATAGCGATTTCAATGGACGGTTAGATGCAGCAGTGACACTACGTCCACGACGACCATTATCGAATAGAGTATCGACAGCTTCTTGAAGCATACGTTTTTCATTTTGAACGATGATCGAAGGAGCTCCCAACTCTAAGAGTTTTTTCAAACGATTATTACGATTGATAATTCGACGGTATAGATCATTTAAATCAGATGTAGCAAAACGTCCACCATCGAGTTGAATCATCGGACGTAAATCCGGTGGAATAACAGGGATGACGTCGAGAACCATCCATTCAGGTTTATTACCACTTTCTTGGAAGGCAACAAGACAATCAAGACGTTTAACTAGACGAATACGCTTCTGTCCAGTAGCACCATCTAATTCCTTACGTAATTCTTCGACCTCTTTATCGACATCGACTTCTTGAAGGAGCTTTTTGATAGCTTCGGCACCCATGCCTACTTCAAAGCCATTACCATACTTTTCATAATAAGCACGATATTCCTTGTCGGATAAAGTCTGTTTCTTTTCTAGTGGTGCATTACCAGGATTGATAACGACATAACTTACGAAATATAGTACTTCTTCAAGATCTCTTGGCGACATATCGAGAACGAGTCCCATCTTCGAAGGTACACCTTTGAAATACCAAATGTGGCTACAAGGAGAAGCAAGCTCGATGTGTCCCATACGTTCACGACGAACTTTAGAACGAGTTACTTCTACCCCACAACGATCACATATAACATTTTTATAACGTAGTCTTTTATATTTACCACAAGAACATTCATAATCCTTAGTTGGTCCGAATATTTTCTCGCAGAACAAACCGTCTCTTTCCGGTTTTAAAGTACGATAATTAATCGTCTCCGGTTTTTTTACTTCACCATAGGACCATTCACGAATTTTTTCAGGGCTAGCAATACTTATTTTAATACCTTTAATGTTGTTAACTTCTAACATTATTCTTCCCCTCCTTCAAGACCTTGTTCCATGGCGAGTATTTCGTCATCACTTGGCATTTGTTCATCGAAATCATCTTCGAATTCATCTTCTTCGTCTTCAACAGACTCTGTATTATCTTCTGGCATATCGACATCAGGTACTAACGGTTCTTTTGGTTTGACTTCACCCGTATTAACATCTATTTCATCGATTGTAAGCGCTTCTCTTTCATCTTCATCATCTTCTTCTAATTCACGAAGATCATGAATCTTATCATCATAATCGATCATTTCGATATTAAGTCCTAGAGCTTGGAACTCTTTAATCAATACTCTAAAACTTTCAGGAACACCAGCTGATGAAATGTTCTTACCCTTAACTAAGGCTTCATAAACTTTTACACGACCAGTAACATCGTCGGATTTAACAGTCATAATTTCCTGTAATACATGAGCAGCACCATAAGCATATAGCGCCCAAACTTCCATCTCACCAAAACGCTGTCCACCGAATTGTGCTTTACCACCAAGTGGTTGTTGTGTAACTAAACTGTATGGTCCAGTAGAACGAGCATGAAGTTTATCATCGACCATGTGGTGTAGTTTAATCATATACATGACACCAACAGAGACACGATTCTCGAATGGTTCACCGGTACGACCATCATAAAGCCATGTCTTACCATCGTGATCCATTCCAGCTTCATCCATCATTTCGTAGATTTCTTCGATAGATGCTCCATCAAATACTGGAGTTGCAACATGAACACCAAGTTTCTTAGCTGCCATACCCAAGTGTAACTCTAGAATCTGTCCAAGATTCATACGTGATGGTACACCTTGGGGATTTAATACGACATCGACAGGAGTTCCATCTGGTAAATATGGCATATCTTCTTCCGGAAGGATTAATGATACAACACCTTTATTACCATGACGTCCTGACATCTTATCTCCAACTTGAATCTTACGTTTTTGAACGATATATACACGAACTACTTTCGATACACCAGCAGGTAATTCGTCAGAATTTTCTTTAGTATAAACTTTAACATCGTGGACGATACCATCTGCACCATGCGCAACACGAAGCGAAGTATCACGAACCTCACGAGTCTTTTCGCCGAATATAGCATGTAATAATTTTTCTTCACTAGTTAGTTCTTGAACACCTTTTGGCGTTACTTTACCGACGAGGATATCTCCTTCGTGAACCTCTGTACCAATACGAATGATTCCTTCGGCATCGAGATTACGACGAGCATCTTCTGAAACATTAGGAATATCACGAGTTATCTCTTCTGGTCCTAACTTAGTATCACGGCAATCGATATCATAATGTTCGATATGTAGTGAAGTATAGACATCATCGCGAACTAAACGTTCATTTAATACAACAGCATCCTCATAGTTATAACCATTACATGTCATGAAGGCGACAACCATATTCTTACCTAGGGCAAGTTCACCTTTATCTGTCGAAGGTCCATCAGCGATAACTTCTCCACGATGTACCTTATCACCAATCTTAACGATTGGACTGTGATTAATACAAGACTCAGCATTGCTTCTTTCAAAATTAGCTAAGTAGTAAACATCACGATCTTTAGCATTTTTGACGACGATTTTCTTTGCATCAGCATATTCGACAACACCATCGGCTTTACAGACGATCGTACTTCCCGAATCACGAGCAGCAATATATTCGACTCCTGTTCCAATAAGTGGAGCTTCTGTTTGAAGAAGCGGAACTGCCTGACGTTGCATGTTCGATCCCATCAAAGCACGAGTAGCATCGTCATGATCCAAGAATGGAATAATACTCGTTGTAATAGATACGATTTGGCTTGGAGCAACATCGATAAAGTTAATCTGCTCTTTCTTACAAGATACGTTATCTCCGTTTAAACGACAAATCGGTTCTTCTTCTATAATGTTGTTATTATCATCCATCTTAATCGTTGCTTGACCGATATAATAATCAGCTTCTTCATCGGCAGTTAGATAGACGATATCATCTGTTACATGACAATTATCAACACGACGATAAGGTGTTGTAATGAAACCGTATTCATTGATTTTAGCATAACTAGCAAGTGATGTAATAAGACCGATATTGGCACCTTCTGGTGATTCGATCGGACAAATTCTTCCGTAATGGGATACGTTAACGTCACGTACTTCCATTCCGGCACGATCACGAGATAATCCACCAGGTCCTAAAGATGATAGACGACGTTTATCAGTAAGTTCGGCAATTGGATTAATCTGATCCATGAACTTAGAAAGCTGTGAAGATCCGAAGAATTCCTTCAAAGCAGCTGTAACAGGTCGAATATTTATCAATGTCTTTGGGGTCATATTCTCTATTTCCTGTGTCGTCATACGTTCACGAATAACACGTTCCATACGAGAAACTCCGGTTTTAAACTGTGTTTGAATCAATTCACCAACTTGGCGAACACGACGATTTCCTAAATGGTCAATCTCGTCGACATTACCAAATCCAGCTAGTAAATCTAAATAATAACTGATTGCAGCATAGACATCCGAAATAGTCAAACGACGAGAATCAATCGACTGATCATTACCAATGATAGTGATGACTTTTTTCTCATCTTTCTTATCATATACTTTGACAGTTTGAACACGGTTATATTGATCTAGTTCTTCATTAATAGTAATCTCTTTCAAATTATATCCGTCATTGAAATATGGACGTAATTTTTCGAGCATCGGTTTATCGATAAGAGTTCCTTCTTCGCAGATAACTTCTTTATCGACTTTAATCGTCTCAGCAATGCGCATTCCTAAAAGGCGATCCAAGACATTTAGTTTTTTATTAAATTTATAACGGCCAACTTTTGCTAAATCATAACGGAACTTGTCAAAGAAACGTGTAATCATCTGGTTCTTTGCTGATTCCAAAGTTGCCGGTTCTCCAGGTCTTAACTTTTCATATATTTCAATTAAAGCCTCGTCTGTATTCTTAGTAGAATCCTTCTCTAGAGTATTTTTAATAAACTGATTATCGTTACCATATACTTCTAAGATTTCCTCATCTGAAGAAAGACCTAATGCACGAAGAAGTGTCGTTATCGTTACTTTTCGCGTACGATCGATACGAACATAAACGACATCTCTGGCATCTAGTTCAAATTCGAGCCAAGTACCTTTATTAGGAATTATCTCACCAGATACTACCGGACGACCATTCTTGTCTATTTCACGTTTAAAATATATAGATGGACTTCGAACTAATTGTGAGACAATTACACGTTCTACGCCATTGATAATGAACGTTCCCGAATCGGTCATCATCGGCATATCGCCCAAGAAAATCTCTTGTTCTTTTACTTCACCAGTCTCATGAATAAATACACGAGCTTGAACCTTTAACGGTGCTGAATAAGTCACCATTCTCTCTTTAGATTCTTTTATTCCATAACGTGGTTCATCAAAACTATATGAATCTAAAGACAACGATACATGCCCAGTAAAGCTTTCAACTGGGAATATATCTTGGAACACTTCCTCGATTCCATGTTCCAAAAACCAATTATATGATTTCTTTTGAACTTCTAACAAGTCAGTCAATGCCAAGGCGTTAGTCGTTTTTGAGAAAGTTCTTCTTTCTCTATGGTCACCAAATTTTTGAACTTTGTATGACATCTTTTCACCCCAATACTATAGTAATTTTTTTCGTACTCCACGCTAAAAAGGAGTATTCGCCACCAATTTAAAATTTTAACAACTATTAACTTCTTTGTCAACAACTTTTGCGACAATTATATAAAAACCCTTGCTCTTTTCGAGTATTTCGACACCCATTCGTTCCCGTAAGTGTTCGATTGCACTTTTAGCTCCCTGATCTTTGCGCATGACGAACCACAATTCTCCTCGATTATTCAAATACTCCATGGCGCCATCGAGGATTGCATAAACTGTCTTTTTCCCCGCTCTAATCGGCGGATTAGTCACTATACAGTCATATTTTTCGTCCACCATCGTATATAAGTCCGATTGAAACGCTTTCGCATGGACTTTCAAGGCAGATATGTTCATCTTCGCTAGATGAACCGCTCGTCTATTTATATCTATGAGAGTTGCATCACAATCAGCAAATAGTGCTAGAGAAATGCCGATAACTCCATATCCACATCCGACATCTAAAATACGACAATTTTTCCTACCTAGACGGCAATATGTATCGATCAATAAACGGGACCCATAATCGATTTTATCCTTAGAAAAAACACCGAGGTCACTAGTAAACCTCAGGACTTTATCATTGTACTTAAATTCAATTTCTTTTAAACGGCTCGGTAAATTATCATTATTTGTAAAGTAATGTTCCATTAAATTACCCCTTCGAATATCACAATTATATCAAAGAAGCAATTGCCTTTCAAGTAAAATTCTTGTTTACACTTTTTATTGACACAAAAAAATTGTTAAGCGATCTTAACAATTTTTATATCATAACTTCCATTAGGACTATCGATAGTGACGATATCGCCAACCTTTTTACCGCAAAGAGCTTTACCAACTGGCGACTCATCAGATATTTTATTATCAGTCGGATCCGCTTCAAGCGAACCAACTATCTTATATTCATCTTCTTCATCGTCATCTATATAATTAATCGTAACAGTGCTTCCAAGTCCAGCTATTCCCTTTGGAGTAGCTTCGATGATATTAGCATGTTCGATCATGAATTCCAATTCTTTAATTCTCGCTTCAACTTTCGATTGTTCGTCACGAGCAGCGTCATAGTCGGCATTTTCAGACAAGTCACCTTGTTCGCGAGCTTCTTTAATAGCTTGAATTATTCTCGGGCGATCCTCTTCTCGCAATTTCGCCAACTCTGTTTCGATTTCAAGATATCCTTCAGGAGTTAACTTTATTTCTTTTTTTCCTGACATTTAAATCACCTTTCTTCAATTACTTATTTTGTTCATTCAAAACTACTTTTAAAAAGATACTACGAATAATCACAAATGTCAAACACTTTTAAACGCATCATGTCATTTTTCTCAAGCTTTCTGTCAAGTCGTAGTTTAACAATCATCTGAGCATGGGGTGCCACAACGATGGAATTACCGTCTTTATCCCACATTTCATCGACATAAAAATCAAATGTTTCAATGTTGGGACCAAAAAACTGAACAGTATCACCAACCTTAAAATTATTTCTCTGCTCGATCGTAACAAATGTTCCATCACTATCGATAACCAGTCCCAAGAAATCTTGATTGGATAATTCCTGACGACCTAAAAAGTATTGTTCATCAGCTGACGGCAGCTTCTTAAAAAATTGTGGCGCCGATTCACGATTAGCGACGCGATTTAAAACGTTAAGACAATAACTAGTATATTCACTTGTCAAAGTATTATTTACAATTTTATCGATAAGGCGACGATAAATTAACAAAACAGTCGATACGTAATAGATACTACGCATTCTACCCTCGATCTTAAAAGAGTTAACTCCGGCATCAATCATATCTTTTATGTACGGCACCATATTCAAATCCTTTGGCGTCATCGAAAAGGGCTGAGTGCCGATAGGTTCGGATTCGTTCAGATAATCAAAAGTCCAACGGCATATCTGTGCACATCCTCCACGATTGGAATCGCGATTAGTACAATAATTAGATAGAACACAACGACCAGAAAAACTCGTACACATTGCGCCATGAATAAAACATTCTAACTCTAAACCAGTCGCCTTTTTAATCTTAATAATATCTTTTTCGCTAGCTTCACGAGCTAAAACTATTCTAGTAGCATTTAGATTTTTATAAAACAAAGCCGCTTCTTCATTTAACACTGACGCTTGAGTTGAAACATGAATTTCCAAGGGAATTTGTTTGCGATTAACGAGATCCATAACGGCAATATCACTCGTAATAATAGCATCGACGCCAACAGAAGCTAAATAACGTAAGTATTCTTCTAAATCTTTCAAATCGCTTTCGTGGAATACGATATTAACAGTAACATAAACTAATTTATTCAAATTATGAGCATATTCTACCGCCTCTTTAATTTCTTCTAAAGAGAAGTTCTTAGC
>CALVQL010000025.1 GCA_944358235.1 uncultured Bacilli bacterium | reverse complement strand
TCTCTTTCCTTACTAGCCAAGAGATAATGTTTTAGTGTATTGGCAAAAGCTAGTTCGACACCATAATTATCCCCGGAATAACTACAAGCTAAGACGTTTTTATATAAGGTGGTATCGATATAACAAAAGTCACGTGGTTCACTAGGAATTGCTATTATATGATTTTTTCGCATTAGAACTTTTGATGCAAATTGAGCAACAACACTGGATCCACCGACTCCCGATACTAAAGTCGGTCCATTAATTCTAGCTAGTTCATAATTAATCTTCTCTAAATCTGTAGTATATAAAGTATCAAATATTCTCCCTTCTAATTTTTCAAAATTTTCATTCATGTTCTTTTTCATAAAAAATCCTCCTCAAGTAATTAATATCACTCAAGGAGGAAATATCTCGTCTACTTAAAATTTTTCTTCTAACAATTCAATTTTATTAATTCTCTTTAGTTCAAAATGTCTTAAGTCTTTACGCAATTCGCAAAATGCCGCACATCCCCAACCACTATTATATAAGAACATATCATATGGGTGGATAATCCTATCCATATTTCCGTGTTTATATGAATAATAATTTATTTTTACTTTTCTCTTTTCTTTTATTGCTCTAGTTAATAAGTTGTAATTAGTTTTAAGTTCATCTTTTAACTCGATTCCCTCATCTTTAGTTTCAAAATACATTCCGCGCACTTTATCGGCAAGTAATTCTAATTGATTTTTATCGTTTTCATCAACATGCAAATTACGTAAAAAATCATAATCAGCTTTTGTAAATTTTCTAGTTGGTATTTTTATACTTTGTTTCAATACATAACCACCATATGGCCCCATAATAGTATCGATATAAATTCCGGCTTTTTCTAATTCTTCTTTGTAAACTCTAACCATTCTTTCGGATACTTCTAATTTCTCAGCGAGTTCGCGAATATTATATTTTCTGCCACTTTCTAAGTATTGAAGCATTAAAAGTACATTTGATATCTTAGACATTATTTCCTCCACAGAACACATTTAATTAGCTAGACTTTTTATCCCATTAGAACATTTAGTTACACTGGAACTATTCGGATAATTAACAGCGCCACTTAAATTACTAAAATGAACTTTATTCGTTCCGTTAGTTCCGCTTAACGTCTGTGTATCGATACTCCATCCGCCATTTAAGAGTTTTTTTACCCCATCGGTTAAAACACTTCTAGGAATAGTCGTCGTATATAAGCCACTTACTGCATTCAATATCGAAGAGTATCTAGTGATGTTACTAGGATTACGCATTTGATATAAGATATCTAACATAATTGCCGTGGTATTTTCATCTCTTTGTACTGCTCCTAATTTAAAAGCGTATCTTTCACGCGCAACTGTTAGAGTTTCTATCCCATTTAAATGCTGACACCCTTTTATAATTTTCACGTGTTCACCATTAGTATCATCATATGTACCGAGTACTGTGGCATGAGTTGTCGTAAAAGCTTGATCTGAACAATATTCGATACCACCAATAGCATCGACTAACGAAACAAGACCCGTGCTATCGACACTGACGTAATAGTCGATATCGATTCCAAATAATTCTTCTAATGCTTCGACATTATTTTGTACACCATAACGAGCTGTACTAGATAGAGTATTCTTCTGGTTATATGCTGGTATATTTATATAAGTGAATCGATGAATATTCGTAATCAATATTTCATTTGTACTAGTATTAATCGTTATTAATTTATTTAAATCCATTCGGTATCCCGAAAAATCATATCCACCAAGGTATATGTTGTAATAATCATCATTATTACTACTAGTATTATCTTTTGATTCTTCCGATTCGGTAGCTTCCTCTGATTCATTAGCTTCTTCATCAGCATATTCAATTGAGAATTCGTATAATAAATAATAGTCATCTGCTGAGTAACCTAGTTCTTCGATGAATAGATAGTAACTTGTCTTATCAATCAAAAACATATCACAATCGAATAAAGTTGTTATATCATCTAACTCCGTGACATTGACGCTATATTTCTTATTTAATTCGGCAAGAGCTTTATCGATAAATAAAGTAGAATTATAATAATATACTTCACCTGATGTTATTTCCTCTTCTGTATATTCTTCGTTACCTAATAAATAAAAATCAATATCTAGAATTTCTTCGGCATTATTTAAAGAAGAATCTAAAAATGCATCTGTTTCATTGACGTATTTAATACCAACGATAAAAATAAGAGTAAATATGATAAATAATGCAATTGATATACCGTTTAACCACCTTTTTTTAGATAATAAACATAAATCGACGATTGCTTCGATGACAATTAAAACTATCCCTACTATCGCAAGATACTTTGTCGGAATCAAGTCGAGATTTAAAATGGATACAAATAGTATTAATCCCACTAGAAAAAAAATGACAGCTATTATCATCTTTATGATAGAAATTTTTCTTATTTTATCGTTTTTGTTTTTCTTATCTTTTTTCATGAATAGTCACTTCCTCATGTAAAACACTCAATAAACTAATTTAATTTCGAGTGATTATTATAACATAAAATCATAAATATTAAAATTTAGAGTGTCAACTAGGTGTTCATAATATGATTATATCATACAAATTTCGTTTTCTAATGTCTTATTTTTCGTAAATCGAAGAATACTTATCGGTATTTTTGCCGATAATTCCATACAATATGATAAAATTAACGTGGTGATGACAAATGCATAATATTACAAAAATGAGTGATTATTATAGTGGTATAGAGGAGTTGTTTAACCCGCCTCTTACATATTCCGGGAATTATGGTTTTCCATTAAGAGCTTTAGAAATTTGTTCAAAGATGGAAAATGGGAGAAATTTAGTACAAGAATATTTCGAGAAAAATTATTTGAAAAGTATATACGATATTCTCGAAGACTATAAAGATGCTTTTAAAGAGATTATTTTAGTATCTGATGTTAATACCGAAGGAAAAGGCCGAGTTTTAAAAGTGGCTTTAGAGGTATTGACACAACAAATCAGTTTTGGACTAGTCAATGATTGTCCCAATCTAGATGCTGATTATAAAACCTATAAATCAACCGTGTTAGCTTTCTTTAGGAATTATAAAAAAGCAATAACAGCAATGGAAAGCAAAGATAAAGAATCTTTCTATGAATTGATATCTTATGTCGAAAACATCATGACTCGATATGAGATTAACGAAAAACTCCGTAAAGAAAAATATGGAAAGAATTATTTCCCTATGAATATGAGAGAGTTTCTAGAAAAATTGCGAAATAAAATTGTCAAGTTTTTAGTGGTATATAATCAATTAGTAGAAATATGCTCAAAGCCAGTTGATCTCAAAGAATTAGAGCAACTGCTTGATCTCGAAAAATTTTACTTTGTAATGACTAAGGAACTTATCGAAGCAGGAAAAACTACAGAGCGTCTTGACGGACATCTGCCATATTCTTTTGCGTTTGCTGAAGTTTACATTCATGATTTAAAGCTCTTTAAAGCAACACATAATTATGATCTAAAATTACAAGTTCCTATTTTAGTTGACCGAGTCGAACTTGTTACAACAGAAGTTGTTACTACCAAATCATTGATTAAAGAATTTAACGAATTACGAAATCGTCATCCGGAATTTTCGACTCGCGTTATAGAACCGGTAGATGGTGTCGATTATCAAGATATGGAAGTATTCAATAATGTTATAGAAACTATGGAAGCAGAACGAAAATCTAAAAAATTAGAATTATCTTGGAAACTATTTAAAAAGGGTGAAAGGGAAACAGCGCCAAGTGATGATATCTCGGTTAAACCACATTTTCCAAGTGCCGAGATGTCAAAAGATGAAAAAAACGCCGAGTTGAGAAGACGTATAGATTTTTTTGAAGCGACACCCTATGCCTATCGAGTTGAGGGAATTAATAACTTTGCGGGTTATATTGGTTATATTTATCCCAATGGACAGGTTATATTTGAAAGATTTTATAAAGATCTTTCGAGTTATGAACTCGCTTTAGAAAATGCAACTTATATTATGAGATTAGACAACTTTTTAGAGATGTCAAAATTATCAAAACCAGAAATAATCGAATATATCAAGGCTGGTAATACTGATGTTAAGCGTAGATATCATACTAGTAAATGGGAAGAAAATATAACAGCAATTATTATTGGAAAAGAATATGATGCTAAAACTGTAGATACGATTGAAGAGCTCGTAAATAGTGGAAAAATACAGAGGAAAGAGGCCGTGAAATAATGAATGAACTTATCAATGCAATGATCAGTGAAAAAGATATTCTCGAACAATTAATCGCCATCGACAATGAAAAGATGTCGGAGTCAATGAATTACGATACCCTTCTTAATCAAAGTATCGAAATCGTAAAAACCAGTGATGCTCTAAATAGTGATACAAATATGCTATTCTTAACGGATGGCAATCCATTATTAACACTATATATATTAAATGCTATTCACTCATCATCTTATAAAGTTATAATTTTCATCAATCAAGGTTATATGGCGCTAAATAAATGGCTAATTGAAAGATATCATGATCTTACTAATAACGAAAATCATTCTATAGATTTTTCGATAAACTATAATAAATATATTAGAACAGATTACAAAGTTATTCCTTTGGGCGAAAAGGAATTTACCGATGCTGTTTTAGCTGATTTCAGTTAATAAAGGATTCATCTTATTCGTGAATCCTTTTTATTTGCATATGATATCGTGAATCAGTCTCTTCGATTATTTCAAATCCAAATTCTTTGTATAACTTTATTGCCTTTTTATTTAATTTATACACCCATAGATATACGATATTATTTTTATTAATCACATATCTTAAGATATCAGAACCAATTCCACGATTGCGATAATCACTTTCAATATAGATTTCGTCTAGCAATACTCCTTCGCTCTTTTTTTCAACTAATAGACATCCTATCTTTTCATTATCTACACAAATAACATTATATTGTTCTATCTGTAAAGGTACTTGGTTATTGACATAATTCACTATTTTATTTTTTTCTTCTTCTGATAACTGATAAGCATAATCCAAAATACTAGCTAACTTATATCTTATCAAGCGAGGAATATCTTCTTCAGTTGCTTTTTTTAATTCATAATTCATCTATACACCTTCTTTAACTGTCAATACTCGACTTTACATCTTCTCGTATAAAAATCTTTTTTAATTTGTGAATAGTTCTTTTATAAACTCTGGAATTAATAATCCAAAGTTCTAACATCGAAAAAGCAAGTGTCAAAACTAAAACAACGACGGATTTCATTTCTGGAGTATATCCATTTAATTTTAATATACGATTAACAAAGTCAATCATAAACACATGATTTATGAATATCGGCATACTTAGTTTTTCTAGATAAAAGACAAAGTTATTGGACAAAGCCTTATAATCGTATGTTTTTTGAGTAGTTATAATCAAAAGTGCTACAGACATGAATAACAACATTATATAATCATAATGTTTAGGTTGGTCGACAAATTGAATTATTAGCAATACTATAACCAATAATAATTCTCCCATAATAGTTAGAAACGTCGTTCCTATTTTCGTATACTCAACATTTTTTATTTTTTCACTTATTACATATAAAATCATCCCTAAATTGACTTCGATAATTGCTCTTAGAGTTCCAGTATAGAAGAACTTATCCCATATATGATAGGCATGATCTAAGCCAACCCAATTATGACTTAAATAACCTAGTCCGAGAATTACAATTAAAGGAGAAATTAATTGAATAAAATTCCTGCCATATCTTTTTAAGAGAGGACAAAAGATCATATATGCTAAAAATAATCCACTTAAGAACCATAACTGTCTAGAAATTATCATCGAACTAAAGCCAAATTGACGCAATAATAACAAATTCCAGATTGAATTTATCAATTCACTCTTTTTGAAAGAGTAATCATAAGATATTATTAAAATACTTAGAATATAGGCAATTAAAATATAGGGAATAAATTTGCTAATTGTATTTTTCATAAAGCCAATAGTTTCTTCCCCAATTTTATCTTTACGACTTTTCTTTTTTAATATATTCTTGGCAAAGAAAAATCCCGATACGACATAGAAGAATTCTACGGCAATATATCCCCCAAAAAAGAAGGAGTTTCTAGTTCCATCGTAAAACTCACTACAATGAAACAGAAGTATAACAATAGCAAAAATAAACTTCCATAAAGATATAATTCCATTGTGTAGCTTGTTTTTCATAATCATCCCCTGCTTTAATATTATTTTGGTTTTAAATAGGTTATTTTATATCTTTCTTTTGAAATGATATTCGTCACCATTTATGTGTTCAAATCCGACATAATTAGGAGCCTTAATCGATCTAGTATTATCATTTTCTATTCGGGCAACAACTTCATTAAATTGTGGGTACTTTTCTAACAAGTATTCACAAAATTCCCTTTCAAAGAGCGATCCTAAGTGTTTATCTCTAAAAACGGGAAGAAGTCCAAGGCCAATTTCGATCTCTTCTTCAAAAACTATTCCTTCACGTATTTCCTCCGGGTGATAGTTTAAAAAAGCTATTCCAATATAAATCCCATCATAAATTATCGAAAATGTATTGGTAATGTTATCTTGTTGATGTAATGCATTATTTCTTTTAATGAAATTATCTATATCTCTTGAAATCAGATATGAATCTTCATTTTGAATCAGTTCTCTTTTCAATTGCCAATGATCTTTCTTGGAATCATCGAATTCCTCTAATATAAAATTTTGCAATTTAATAGTGTCTTTATTCATATATATATATCCTTTAATTGTCATTTACGATTTTATATATCCCACTTCTCTTTAAAAGTCGTTTTTCATAGAAAGACTGAGTTATTTTATTATTCTATACTCTTTAGAGTTTTCTTTGATGTAGTAAATTTTTTCGTCTTTTTTTAGCAAATCATTTTGTGCCCATTTATACATCTCTTTAAGTCCCTTTAGTGTTGGCCGATAGTTATAAGTTTCGAGATGCAATTTTTGTTTTATCCAACGCGTAGTAATCCTTATATATATCTTTGTTGGTGCCAAATCCAAATAATAGACGATATCGGCTTCGCTTATTCCGCGTTTAAATATATCCCTTCCAACATCTTCAATAATCCAATTTTCATCATTTAAGATATCATCAAATAGTTTTTTTATCTCAACAGGATTTCTCTTTATATTACCAGCATCATCATCCCACACAATTTTATCCAGTTCGTGATATTTTATATTTAATTTTTTTGATAATGTTCGAGCAAGTGTAGTCTTGCCACTACCAACCGGTCCAATTATATAAATCTTCGACATAACTATTATTATAATCCCAGAAAATTATCAATTGCTTTTTTTATGATATCTTTATCACTTCCGGAGGCACAAAGAGTATTCCAACCACGCTTAGCAGCTTCGGTGATATTGGCTGAATCATCATCGATAAATAAAATATTGTTGGGATTAATTCCTGTGGTCTGTTCTACTACTTCATAAATCTTGGGATTTGGTTTTGCTATTCCAATTTCATAAGATAGCCAGACATAATCCAATCGTTTTAAATCAATCTGTCTTTTTAAGCGTTTAAAATCCATTTTAGGTAAATTCGAAAGGATCCCTATGTTACAGTATTTTTTCGTATCATATAGAATATCGATAATATCTTTAAAGAACTCTATCTTTTCATATTCAGAATCGTAGGTCAAGATAAATTCCTCTCTCGTGCAATTGAGATTATACTTATCAATTAAATAATCGATCCAATTAATTATCAAATTATCATCATTAATTGTGTTTATGTTGTATTCTTCACCATTTATTTCAAAAGTTCCCCAAGAGTTAAGTATTATATTCTCATTATGAGCAAGTTTTTTTATTATAGCTTCTGTTCTAGCTTTCCAGCCGGAGCAATCGCCTTTATGACTTTCAATTACTCCACCCCAATCCATTATAACGATCTTATCTGAATTCACACGATCACCTCACGCTCTCATATAAATAGTTTAACATGAGATCAAATTTATTTAAACAAATAAAAATTGACTTAAAGTCAATTTTATTCGACACTTCCCAAGCGATCAAATGGAAAGAGAATTATTTCCGTTGTTCCTAAAATTTCTGAGGCAGGAATCGTTCCGATCATTCGTGAGTCTTTGGAATTTTCACGGTTATCGCCCATTACAAAATATTCATCTTCGGGAACGGTAACACCTTCTTCAGTGCATAAATTCCAATCGCCATTACAAGTGCTTGCTTGAGCCTCAGCACTTAAAAATGCTTCATCGACTACTTCATCATTGACATATAATGTTCCTGTGAACTCTCCATTTTCCTCTTCAGTAATAGTATAACGCAAATTATCACCAGGAAGTCCAATAACTCTTTTGATAAGTTTTCCACTATCGGTATCAATTACAACAATATCGAATCGTCTAATACCGCGTAAGTGTTTGGTCAATTTATATAGAATCATCGTATCACCATTATGTAATGTCGGATACATGCTACTACCATTGACTTTAACAGGAGTTGCGACAAAAATACGAATTACTACGACAAAAAAAATAATAATCAGATATGGAGCGTAGTCCATCAAAAAGTCATGATGGGCTTTTTTAGTGTTTTTTTCGATTTCTTCTTTTTCTTTTGCATCTTTATTTGCAACTTCTTCTAGTTTCTTCATACTAACCACCATCCCAATTATACCATAAATGTGTATAAAGTTAAGTACCAAAAAAGGAAAGATTAATTTCTTTCCTTAACTTTGTATTCTTTTGCCATATCATCGATGAAATTAAGTTTAGCTCTACGAACTTTTCCTTTTCTCGTTACGACGACTTTGTCGATTAAAGGTGAATTAACTTTAAATACTCTTTTTACTGCAATTCCACCACTCTTCTTACGAACAGTAAATGTCTTCCCTATAGATCCACCTTTAATAGCTGTTACAAGTCCTTCAAAAGCTTGAATACGCTCTGTTTTACCTTCTTTAATCTTGTAATCGACTCTTACAGTATCTCCAACACGAAATTCAGGAATATCGGTTCTTACTGACTTAGCATTAACTTTATCTACTAAATTCATAAGTCCACTCCTCTCTATAAAAATCACCCATATAATCATAACAATCAATCAGCGGATTATATTTAGCTTTTCTGAAAGCAAAAGTATTATAGCATAAAATACTTTCCATGACAAGTGTTTTATTATACTCCATAATCGATGCTAATCTCATTATCATTATATGAAATTATCGTATCTTTAGAAATTATCTCTTTTGTAACCGGATTAACTATTTCTTCAAGATAACCTCGATCATATAAATCTGCTAGGGTTACATCACCCTCACAATTACCTTCCAAATAACATCTTTTAGCATAATAGGAAATTTTACTTTCCATTGCATAGATCAAACGTTCATCATGTATTTCCGTTATTTTTAACAGTGTAGCAACGACGATTACTGCTATTAACAGTACAATCGTCAAAAATATTAGCGATTTATTACTTATTTTCGCCATAATACTTCTCCATAAAATTATCGCGATATTCGAGTAGTCGATCTTCAGCAATCGCTTGACGAAGATCCTCAGTCATCTTGATAAGAAAACGACTATTATGAATCGATAAGAGGCGTGCCCCAAAAGTCTCTTTAGCATTGATCAAATGCTTGATATAGGCTTTAGTATAATGCTTACAAGCATAACAATCACACTCTTCATCAATAGGTGTAAAATCTTCTTTATATTTGGCATTCTTAATATTTATCTTACCGTGTTGCGTGAAGGCATGCCCATGGCGAGCTAATCGCGTCGGTAGTACACAATCGAACATATCAATTCCACGAATAACTCCCTCAATTATATCTCGTGGTTCTCCGACACCCATTAGATACCTTGGTTTGTCTTCAGGTAAAAACGGAACCGAATATTCTATAGCTTTATACATGTCCTCTTTTGATTCACCGTCATTAGCAACACCGCCAATACTATAACCATCGAAATCCAGCTTAACGGTTTCTTTGGCAGAGTATTCGCGAAGATCTTGATATACTCCTCCTTGAACGATACCAAATAGAGCTTGACGCGGATTATCATGAACCTCTTTTCCTCTTTTCGCCCAACGAACAGTTCGTTCAACGCTTTTTTTCATATAATCATAATCAGCACTTGCTGGTGGACATTCATCGAAACTCATCGCAATATCGCTATCCAACTTATTTTGAATTGCAATACTCTTTTCGGGAGTTAAAAAGAGGCGATCACCATTCAAATGACTTTTAAAATAAACTCCTTCTTCAATAATATCTTTCGGATTAGCTAACGAAAATACTTGAAATCCCCCACTATCCGTCAAAATTGGTCCGTCCCAATTCATAAATTTATGAAGACCTCCAGCATGATCAATGACATCTTCTCCCGGTCTTAACCATAAATGATAGGTATTGGAAAGAATTATTCCCGAGTGTATATCTTTTAACTCTTCTGGTGACAACGTTTTAACCGATGCTTGAGTTCCAACGGGCATAAACATCGGAGTATCATAAGTCCCATAATTAGTGTGAATTTTTCCTAAGCGAGCGGATGTCTTTGCTTCTTTCTTAATCAAATCGTATTTTATCATCACAAATCAACTCCTCGATAATACTTACCACAGTTATTATAGCATAGTGTTGCATTATTGCTTAGTAAAAACTTGCATTATTTTACGATTATAGTATAATACGTTAAACAGAGAGGGGAAAAATTGTGGACTATTTTAGTACTGATTTAATTGAAAAAAGACGTAAACTATATTCACGAGAAAATACATTTAACAACTTCAAAAATATTACAGATGAAGATTTTGAAAGAATAAAGAAAGATGTTGTTGATTTCTTAGAAGTTCAAGCCAACCAAAAAAATCAATTTAGGAGAACTCGAATCTATCAATATGCTGCTGTCATCTTCTGTTTAACGACCACACGAGCTGCTACTCTTCCAAAGTCTTTTGACGAAAAGATGATATTTCTTATTTTAGCAGTCGATCCGAATTTAGAGATGTTAAAGCAATATAATAGAATGGGAATTACACCAAATAGAGCAATTAATAACGCTTTTGATGATGAGGAAAGATTAGAGTTATCAGCTAAGCGTTCTAATGAACTCAAGAGTTATGAAACACGAATTCGTAATATATTAGGTTTTTACGATCCTAAGATGCTAAAATACGAGAAGGAATTCAACAAACGTTTTGTCGAGGCTCACACTCTAGCAACCGAAGTATCACGAGACTATTTTATAAACTTTATCGATATTGCTAAAGATATTGAAGACTTCGATAATATTACTTCTTTTGATCTATCATTATTACGTTTAAGAGCGGAATTATGGCGTGAGGAACTCGGTGAAGAAGCCGACTATCGCCTAGCAGTTTATCATTTGTTATTTCAAAATGAAATATTAAAATTACGTAATCTACAAGAAAAAGCTATTTTCCTACTTCTAATAATGGATAGTGATCTTGATCTTCTTCGTATATACGAAGAAGAGTCAAAATGGCCAAATATTCAAAAAAGAGCTAAGGAAGAAGTCGGAATATTCAATCACGATCTTTTAAAACTAGAGAAAAAATATCAAAAGAAATTTTATCCAGATATCGATTTCGGATGGTAAAAAAAGAACGATTATCGTTCTTTTTTTGTCGTTATAAACATGGCATCGCCAAAACTAAAGAAGCGATACTTAGAAGCAACAGCAGTGTTATATGCATGTAAAATATTTTCTTTACCAGCTAGCGCTGAAACGAGCATTATGAGAGTGCTTTTTGGTAAGTGAAAATTCGTTATAAGACAATCGATAGCTTTAAATTTATATCCGGGATATATAAAGATGTCGGTATTTCCTGAACATGCGACAAACTTGGAATTGTTGTTACTAGCAATAGTTTCCAGTACTCTAGTGCTCGTCGTACCAACAGCGATAATGCGTCTTCCTTCGGATTTAGCTTTATTTAAAATATCAGCGGTAGTTTTATCCATAACGTAATATTCACTATGCATATGATGTTCTAAAATATTATCGACTTCGACAGGGCGAAAAGTTCCAAGACCAACATGCAAAGTTACATAAGTAACAATAATTCCCTTATCGGCAATTTTTTTGAGAAGTTCATGAGTGAAATGAAGTCCAGCGGTTGGTGCAGCGGCGCTCCCAATATTCTTGGCATATACAGTTTGATAACGCGATTGATCTTTTAATTTTTCATGAATATATGGTGGTAACGGCATCGTTCCGAGTTTTTCTAATATTTCTAATAAAATTCCGTTATATATCAACTGAACACGACAAATACCCTCTTCTTTTTTTTCGATTACTTGAGCTTTTAATTCACCATTTCCAAAACTAATTATCGTATCTTTTTTGAGACGTTTCGCTGGTTTAGATAGACATTCCCAGATATCATTACCAGTATCTTTAAGTAAAAGAAGTTCGATTACTGCACCGGTTGCTTCTTTTGTACCAATTAAACGTGCCGGAATAACTTTTGTGTCATTCAATACTAAGACATCACCCGGATTGAGGTAATCGATAATATCTTTAAAATGGCGATGCTCTATCTCGCCAGTTTCTTTATCTAAAATCATCAAACGTGAATCATCACGCTTTTCGATAGGTGTTTGAGCAATCAATTCCTCTGGTAAATAATAGTCAAAATCTTTTGTATACATAAAACCACTTCCGTTGCTAGTATACTAAATTTTTGCATTAAAAAAAAGCTTATTATATGCTTTTGTGACGATTATTAACTGCATCAACTCCTAAAGATGATAAATATGGTCGAATAATTGTGGCGTTTTCTTTATTCAATAAAATTTCTCGGCCTTGAAGATCGATTAATTTAGGTTTTAGCATGTCTTCGATGTTTATTTCCGATACAAGAGCAATCGTGTTATCGGATAGTAAAACCTTGCTTAATCTTGGAAATAAAGGAAGTGCTGCTTTCAAAAGTTTAGTCCAATAAGCATCTAGAATTCCTTGTGAAATCAATGATTCGAGTTTTCTTTGAATGCTTGCAAGAGGATTCTCTGGTTCTTCTTTAATATTATGAATTAAAAGAGCATCATAGACATCGACTAGTTTAACGACATTACACATTGCTCTAATTTGCTCGTCTTCAGATGAGTTAGGCATCTTACTATACAATATAGCTTCCTCCACTTGAGAATCAGATATGAATTCACGATAAATAAGATAGCTATATACATGGCGATATTCTTCGATATAATCATCGAGAATCGAAAGAGGAATTTCGGGAAATCTTTTTCGTAAACTCTCTATTATAAGAGCATATTTGTCTTTTAGTAAACCACGAATATTATCTGATTTAGCTATCCACCCAATATCTTTAAAAGCAGCTAGTTGTGCTACCTTATCGAGAGGAATACGTTGATTTTTAGAAGATGACTGATTATGCCATTTAGCTAAAGCGATAGACATGACGAGCATATTAGTCATATGCGAAAAGAAGTCGTTTTCTCCCGTGAAGTACTTCCTAATATCAAAAATCAAATTATCACTATTAGTTGCAATATCGACATATTTACGGATCATCTTTAAAATGTTGGAAATATCACAAGTCCGAAATAACTCACAAGTCTGACAGAATAGTTCATCATCATAATGATTGATAGTTTCATCTATTTCAACACTTACAATAGCTATTTTTCTTCTTTTGAGTTTAGAAATCATCTCTTTAGTAAGTATACATCCTTCTTCGAATAATAATTCACTCTTAGCATTAGGAAAATAAACATTTGAAGCTAAACGCAAACCAGGTATGAGATAATTGACATTCCATTCCAAAAAAACCACCCCTTTTTATATTTTTAAAATAGGCGGTTATCTCCAATATCAAGATGATCATAAGCTTTTTGGGTTGCCATACGTCCACGAGGAGTTCGCTTGATGAATCCCTCTTGTAATAGATATGGTTCGACGACATCTTCAAGAGTCGTCACCTCTTCACCGATCGAAGAAGCTATAGTTTCGACACCAACAGGACCGCCACCAAATTTTTCGATAAGACTAGTCAAGTATTCGATATCAATCTGGTCAAGTCCATATTTATCGACTTTTAAGCGTTCTAATGCTTCTTTAGTTATATCTAAATCTATCGTACCATCACCAATTACTAAAGCAAAGTCGCGAACTCTTTTAAAGAGACGATTAGCAACACGCGGTGTTTTTCGACTACGCATAGCAAGTTCTCTAGCGGCATCATCCGTAATCGGCATATCTAAAACTTTGCTCGTTCGTTTAATTATTCCGACTAATTCATCTTCAGAGTAATAATTCAGTTTCGAAATAATACCAAAACGATCACGTAATGGTGAAGACAAATCCCCTGCTCTCGTAGTTGCTCCGACTAAAGTAAATGGTGGTAAGTCAATTTTAATACTTCGACTCGATCCTTCGCTTCCGACGACAATATCGAGTTCAAAGTCTTCCATTGCTGGATATAAAATCTCTTCGATAAATTTAGGCATACGATGTATTTCATCGATAAATAAGACATCTCCCGGTTCGAGATTTGATAGAACAGCTGCTAAATCACCACTTTTCTCGATTGCCGGTCCACTACTCGTCTTGAGATTTGTACCAAGCTCATTGGCAATGATATGTGCAAGAGTCGTCTTACCAAGTCCTGGAGGACCATAAAGCAAGACATGATCGAGTGGCTCATCGCGCATTTTTGCTGCCTCGATAAAAATTCGAATGTTTTCCTTGACTTCATTCTGTCCAACATATTCGTTTAACGATTGAGGACGAATATTATCCTCATAGATATCTTCTTCTGTTAAATCACCAGTAATAATTCTTTCCATATACTCTCCTCGTCAATACATAGATATCTACACTAATTAGAATATCCTTTTTTCTTTAATTCATGTATATTATTTATCAATATATAATTTTAGAAAACATAATATTTCTTCCCAATTAGAAAAAGCACGTTTTAATCCGCTATTTTCTTCGATATCGCATACCCGAATACTCATAATATCTTCATTTTCCATGCTGTCACATATATTCTCCAAATCATCGATGAACAAGGAAATACCATGTCTTTTTGCTATGCGTTCTTTCTTCTTCGCACAACATATTAAATAATCATAAGGAATATTGTTCTTATTTAAAAACTCTATGGTATCGTTTTTCGAATTTTTTGAATATATCCCACGGGATGTTATCAAATATATGTCGATGCCTTTTTCTTCAAGCCAGTTAAAAGCTTCTTTAACACCTTTTTTTAATGTAACATTTTGATGAATATAGTCATCGTATTTCCGTAAAAACTGCTCATATTCATCTTCAGTAAACGTCTTTTTATCAGCAAACTCCAATTCTTTCAAGCAATCAATAAGGACTTTGGTATCCGTTATCGTATCGTCAATGTCAACCCCAATTCGCATAATTATCCTCGTAGCATCATCTTTAACGCTTCTTTTATCTGATTTTCAATAGAAGCCGACTGATCAATATGTGGTAAGACCTTTTTAATATCATTAGTTTTATATCCTAAACTTTCAAGAGCACTAATAACTTCTTCGTTACCACTATTTTGTATCGAAGTTGTAGCAAGCTTACCTTTTAAATCGAGAATTATCTGACGAGCCAGTTTATCTCCAACTTTAGGAAATTTTGTTAAATATATTATGTTTTCACGATCGATAGCATCGATAATCCCCGCAACACTTCCTGTAGCGAACATCGGAAGTGCTACTTTTGGTCCTAGTCCTTTGACATTTATGAGGCGTAAAAATAAATCGCGTTCTTCTGTTGTTTTAAAGCCGAAAAACGAATATTCGTCTTCACGAATATAATTATATAGATAAACCTTATATTCTCGTTCTAATTCAAAAGAATATGGATTAGCAACAAAAACACTATAACCAATTCCATTGTTTTCGATAACGATGGAATTAGAAGTACAAGACATAATTTTTCCTATAATATAACTGTACATAGTTACCACCCTACATAGATTATAGCATACATATGTTTTATTTAAAATAAATTTCCTATGTTTAAGAAAAATGTAATGTCAAAATAAAAGAGCTTTTAATAAACTATAGTAGATAAAGGAGGTATAATATGTACTATTACGGATATAATGGCGGATATGGAATGCAAACCGGCAATCCATGTTGCATGCAATATCCTGGATACGCTGGTTATACTACAGGTGGTTATTCATGGGGTGCAGCTTTATGGATAGTTCTATTCATCTTATTAGTAATTATAATCGGTGCCGGCTGGACAGGATATAATAATAACTAAAAAAAGGCCACTTTAAAGTGACCTTTTTAATTTATACACCAGTTAGTTCCGTTAATTGGTAAACACAAATCGACGCCCATTTCTGTTAATACATAATAAGCGACGACAACTAGTACAATTATAACAAATAATATAAAGAAATTTCTAACCATATCTACACTCCTAAAACAACGTTAATTGATTTGATTCTGGCAAATCTTTAATACATCCTAAAGCTTTGAGTTTTTCCAATGCTGAAGTATTAACTTTTCCTCTTATTTTTAAATCTTCTTGTGAAATAAATGGTCCGTCATTACGGGCTTTAACTATTGCCTCGGCAACGTTATCACCTAATCCATCTAAGGCACGGAACGGAATAATAAGTCCCTTACCATCTTCGGTAATTGCAAAATATTTAGCATTCGATTTTTCGACATCGATATTTTTAAAGTAAAAACCACGAGCACACATTTCAAGGCAAATACAGAGTGTTTCACGTACATCGATTTCCTTATTACTAGCAGAATTCCCTTTAGCATCTATCTCATCGATGCGTTCGCGAATAGCATCTTCGCCACGAATCATAGTTTCGACATCAAATTGATCTTTACGAATAGATAGAACAGCACAATAATACCAAATTGGATGATGTACTTTAAACCAAGCTATACGGAAAGCCGAAGTAACGTAAGCTGTCGCATGCGCTTTTGGGAACATGTACTTAATTTTACGGCATGATTCGATATACCATTCTGGTACATTATATTCGCGCATCAAACTTGCAAATGATGCCCAGGT
>CALVQL010000024.1 GCA_944358235.1 uncultured Bacilli bacterium | reverse complement strand
TACGGAAATTAAGTTTTCCAATATAATTTACCAATTCTGGATCTACCTTGGATAAACCTAACTCATAAATTGCATCTCGCCCTAATTCCATAACACGCGTATTCATATCCTTACACGTCTTATCATAAATTTCTTCAATACGTGTCGGATGAATACGTCCATCTTTAATCAAAGTTTCGATAGTTACACGCGCGATCTCACGGCGAAAAGGATCAAAAGATGATATTACTATAGCTTCCGGTGTATCATCGATAATTAAATCGACACCAGTTACTGCTTCAATAGTACGGATATTTCTTCCTTCACGTCCGATAAGTCGACCTTTCATCTCATCATTAGGTAACGTTATCGTCGACACTGTTTGAATACTTGTAACATCATTTGCATAACGTTCCATACAATTTACTAATAAATTCTTAGCTTTATTATCTGCTTCTAATTTAGCTTCAGCTTCACGCTCTTTGATGAACTCAGCAATTTCGAGTTCCATATCCTCTTCGACGCGTTTTAATATCAAATCATGCGCCTTTTCTTTAGAGAACTTAGCAATCGTCTCTAATTTTTCCATTTCTTCCTTAAGAAGTTCATCCATTCTATTTTCCTTCTCTTGGACTTGTTTTTGTAAAGCACTCAAATTATTATCCTTTGCTTCGAGAAGATTATCCCTATTTTGTAACATCTCTTCTCTTTTATCCAAGGACTTTTCACGTTGCAATAAGCGTTCTTCACTACTTGCAATCTCTTGTTTCTTTTCTTTAATTTCTTTATCTGTTGCTTGCTTTAACTTAAAACTTTCTTCTTTGAGTTCTAATAAACTATCTCTTTTATGCTTATCAGCCTCTTTTTTTGCATCACTCAATAATTTTTCGGCTTTCTTCCCCAATCTGATACCAGTAATAACTGTTACTAAAAATACTAACCCAATACCAGATACAAGACCAATAACAAGGAAAATTATGGACATAGTATTAAATTCCATATCTCTTCCTCCATTATATATATTTATAGAAAATTTCTTTTATCAAAATATTTATCTATACATTTATTATAAGTTATTAACGCTTTTTTTACAACCCAAAGTTAGTAAAGAGAAAGCATATACAGTAATAAACTTTACACAAAAACAAAAGCCGATTTTATCAATCGGCAAAATAATTACTATTCAGCATCTTCACTTATTCCATAGTGTTCACGCACAGCAGTCTCAATTTCAGCCGCCAAATCGGGATTTGACTTCAAAAAAATCTTGACATTTTCTTTTCCTTGACCAATTTTTTCACCATTATAAGAATACCATGCACCACTTTTTTCCAAGACATTTATCTCTGTCGCTAGATCTATAAGTTCTCCTTCATGCGATACACCTTCGCCATACATCATATCAACTACTGCTGTTTTAAATGGTGGTGCAACTTTATTTTTGACAACTTTAATTGTCGTCTTATTACCAATAATACTATCTCCTACTTTGATTTGTTCACCACGACGAACATCTAAGCGAACTGAAGCATAAAATTTAAGAGCACGTCCTCCTGGAGTCGTCTCCGGATTACCAAACATAACGCCCACTTTTTCACGTAACTGATTAATGAAAATTGCGGTCGTATTCGTCTTATTTATTATTCCAGATAACTTACGTAAAGCTTGCGACATTAGACGAGCTTGTAATCCGACATGGCTATCGCCCATTTCTCCTTCTATTTCAGCTTGCGGAACTAAAGCTGCCACTGAATCGATAACGACAATTGCAACGGCTTGACTACGAACTAACGCTTCACAGATTTCCAAAGCCTGTTCTCCTGTATCCGGTTGACTTAACAATAATTCATCAATATTAACTCCCAACTTTTTAGCATAGACGGGATCCAAAGCATGCTCCGCATCGATGAAAGCTGCTCTTCCACCACGTTTTTGCACTTCAGCAACAGCTTGCAAAGCAATCGTCGTCTTCCCAGATGATTCCGGACCATATATTTCAATAATTCGTCCCTTTGGTAGACCACCGACACCTAAAGCAACATCCAAACTCAAAGATCCCGAAGGAGTCACTTCAATCTCCATATGATCCTCGCTTCCGAGTTTCATAATAGCTCCTTTACCAAATTGTTTTTCTATTTCAGCCATAACTTGTTCTAAGGCTTTATCTTTATCTACTGCTTTATCCTTGTCAATACTTGTATTTTTTGTTTTCATCTTGTTCTCCTGTTCTTTCTTACATGATAATTTTAACAACTAAAAATATCTTTGTCAACACAAAAAGCGAACAATTGTACTCTGTTTTTTAAAATCTGCATCACATGAATAAAAACACAAAAAAGTTCCTCCGAAGAAGAACTATTTTTCTTTAAAATATTCTTTATTTACTTGATAGTATTGTATTCCTGAAATTATTGATAATACTGTTGCAACATATAATAATCCATTCGCAACATCGATATTTAGTAACTCAAATGGTAAATTATAGAAGAACACCAAAGTAAGACCTGTCATCATACAAATAGTTTTAAGTTTACCAAGAATCGATGCTCCAACAGCTTTTCCTTTACTTCCAGCCACCATTTTAATCGAATCGACAAATATATCACGAGTAATAATAATAACTGGTATTGCAACATTGATAAGGCCATTACAAGCTAGAACTATTAAAACGCCATTAACTAAAACTTTATCAGCAATTGCATCCATAACTTTACCAAAATCAGTAACGAGATTATGTTTTCTAGCTAAATTACCATCGATAAAATCCGACATCGCTGCTACTAAAAAGATAACTCCAGCAATTATGTATTGTAAACTAACCGTTATACTGCCAAAAACCTGATAAGTCGGAAATTCTATACCACATAGATTAAACGGAAAGATCAATAAAACCAATAGTATTACCGCCAAAAAAATTCGCACCATCGTAATCTTATTAGGTAAATTCATAAATTCACTCCTCTTTTAAATAACTTATAACATTCGTACTGGTATTGTTAATCGTTATCTGTCTAACACTCCAAATAACTGCTAAGACAACCAAGATAATTATTCCTATTGCCGTCAGAATATATGGTAGTGTCTTTTCTTTTGGATATGCTCTAGTATAAGGAGAAGCAATACGATCTTCATCATCATGTTCACGCATTTTATCACGAACTGCTTTTTCTATTTCATCCATTGGAATTTTGCTCGTATACTCAAACATATACTCATTAAACTTATTAACTATAGTTTCTGTATTAAGTCCCAAATATTTAGCATAATCCAAAATCATCTTCTTAAGTTCATAGATATCTTCAAAAGACCCGATTGATCCATCTTCTATCTGTTCGAGGAATAAAACAGGAATTCCTAAATCTCTACTAACTTCGTCTAAAGATACCCCTGATAATTCTCTAGTACTCTTTAAGGTTTCCCCGGTTTCTACCAAAAGTACCACTCCTTTTTATAAAAAAATAATATCTTATAAGCCATGTTCTGTACCTATTTCTAGGCGGTAAACATTTATCTACCTTACGGTCCTTTGATCCCTTCTTGATTTGTTTTCAAAGGCTCCCCTACCATAATTTGGGTTTCTCGCTCGCGGGGTTTACCACGTTCCACTTCACCCGTTTCCAAGTGAACTCGTCTCTTTGGCACTTTTATACCTACTATAACCATTTCAGGTTACCTCGGAGCCGTTAGCTTATGCTACCTAGGGTTATTTATTCCCCTAGCACGAACACTACAATCATCACAGATTGTGCGAGCATGGACTTTCCTCAACATAAAAAATATGCAGCGTTTACCAAGATATTATTCTTCTTTACCATAAACAATTTTTTCAAGGTTACTTATTCTTCTAAGAAGGTCGACATTGTTAAAACTATTTTTTCCAGTATTAGCTGAATCATTAGCCGAATCGATAACTGCTTTAAGTTTGCGATACTCAGCTTTAATTTTAGCATTATCTTCAGCCAAGATTCGATTGTCATTTTGTAATTTTTTGATGATATTCATAAACTCTGTATAATCTCTTATAACCATATCGAGAAACTTGTCAACCTCTTGTGGTCGGTACCCTTTGGCGTCAAAGTGAAACTCCTTATCGAGTATCTCTTGCGGCGTCAAAAACAGCTTTTCATTATACATAATATCACCCTTCTTACAAGTATCATTGTAGATTATTTTCGACAAAATGTCAATATTAATAGGGCTTCCGTAATCTACTCGGAAGCCCTATTTAAAACAGCAATTACTTCATCAATTTGGTCAATTATTTCATTAAATATGAGATCTATTCTTTTCATATAATCACCACTTAGACTATACTAAAAACTCATACTTAATAAAATGCTTTCGACATACTAATCAATTATTTGATAATATTTTAAGATTGTATCAGCAATATTATATCCTATCAACTTCTTGTTTTGCATGATCCAAAGGGCATCATCATAATAATCGTGATGTGCAACCTCTACTAATATTCCAAAAGGCAAATAATTATCATTTACCTCCCCTAATGCTCCATTAGCATACTTAACGCCACGATCGGCATTCTCTTTATCAGCATAAGGATAAATACTCATAAGACCATTTTGAATCTGGTTAGCTAAACTAAACGTATTACTCGTCTCTTTATCGATCCATGTCTCGATACCATATTTATCATGATTCGTCGAAGCGTTGGAATGAATTGCAATATGCAAATCAACTCCCAAGTAATTACTATCACGCAACCAACTGTTGATATTACCACTAGAATTATTGCGATATACTGTTACCCCATATTGCTCTAAACGCTCGATAATATAATCAGATAAATCATTCATTTCATCACGTTCATTTGTATACCCAACATCGGTAACACCATAATTAGCATATTGATTAGAAGGACTTACAAACACTTTAAGATCAGTCTTTTCACCGACATTTATCTCATATTCTTTGATAATACTATTGATTTTATTTTCCGAAACCGCTACTGCCTTTAAAGTGACATTCTCATTTATTTCTATAGGTTCTGTATAAAGATGTCCATAACTTTCGGGATTAGATCCGTCTAAAGTATAATAAATTTTAGCATCGGTATTATCACTAGCTAATGTAATCTTAGTACCTTTTTTGACATACTTCCAATTATTAGATATATATACCGGCTTTAACTGTTCCTGCGAGCTCATCATAAAATTGACTTCTGCACTCTTAGAATAATCGCCATAAGTTGCTGTTATAACAACTCGATAAGACTTCGAAAAATCAAACAAGTTTTTCGACAAAATACATATATTACGTTGAATATTGGTTTTCTTTATAAGATCATCTTCATTATAAATCGCAATCTCATAACTATCAGCATTTTCACCACCTTCAAAGCTGAAAGTAACATCGTTATAAGCAACACTAGAATTCACTACAGGTGACGTTATCGTAATATCACTTACGGGATTTTGATTATTATAAAGATTTATCGTATCGACGACGACATCATCATCAACTATACTAACTTCTAAACTAGTGGCCTGATCGACATATAAATCCTTTGATATATTATATTCATTTGCTTCGATTTTTTCGTTGACTAATTCCTCTTCACCACGCCTAATATTTATATAATAATCCTTACGTTCTACATCGCCATCGATATATAAAACATAGTCTTCATTGTTCAAAACTAATGAGTTATCAACAGAAAAAGAAGGCTCATCCCAAACAAACATGTACGGTTCCTCCGCCGGACGATAATCTCCTACTTTATCATATGCATAAACCATAACCTCATATTCTGTACCGTATTCTAAATTAGTCAAAGATAAGACATTCGTGCTCTCTTCCGTTTCGTAATCTAATACTTTATTATTATTGGCATCGTGAATAACAATACGATAGTATTCAGCCGCTTTAACATCATCAAAAGCAATTTCATATTCAGTATATTTATTTTCAACACTGATAATCGAAAATTTCTTCAAAATACTACCACTATTCAAAAGATAATTCGATACAAATATCGTAGCTACGACAAAGACGATAAATGCCACAATAAAAATATGAAGCTTTCTCACAAGCACCAACTCCGTATTATAATTATATAATAATTTATCAATAAAAAAAAGACTTAAAAAGTCTTTTTATTAAACGCCTCTAAATAATTCTTTACGTTTTACAATTATCAAGGCACCAACGCAAATACCAGCAATTACTAAAAATTCTACGATATAGTCTTCTAGACCAGTCTCAGGATTTTTAACACAGTCAGCTTTTGCATTGATTGTTTCAACTAATGTACAATTATCTGCTTGTTCACCAACAACTGTCCAAGTATAGTCGTTGTCACAAGAATAACATGCATAATCTTTATCTTCTTCGTTTCCACTTTCTCTTTCAGTACAATCATATGTCTTATCGAAGTAAACAACTGGAACTAAGTCATATGCATTTGAAGTTATAGGTTCCTTTTCAACAGTAATATCAGTTATATTATGTTCTCCATCATAAGTAAACTTAACTACCCAAACCTTGTCTCCTTCAACAGTTTCTGTAAAGAATCCTTCTTTACTTCCATGATAAGCTTCAAAAGTCTTACCATATTTTTCAGCATCAATCTTGTAAACGTCACCTTCTAAAGTAGCTCCGAATACAGTTTTAAGTTCATCTAATGTAATTAAATGAAGATTATTTGCTAAATCTAAAGCATAAGGGAACCCTTGAGCTCTATCATTAATAGCACTTAACAAAGTCTTATAAGCACCAGTTTTTTCAAATGGTGTAGCTGATTCTCCTAAAATAGTATCAGCATAAGAATCTGAACTATTCGTTGAAAAACCAGTAACTAAGACCTTTGCATATTGTGCAGTACTTCCTTCATCACTTAAGATGATAGTAGTTACTCCAACGTCATCTCCTTCATACATGTAGAAATTAACTTCTTCACCTGGACCATATACATGCCAATCGCTATCTGCATTTTCTGCATTAACCCCAGCAAAAGGCATGACTAGCATTAGTATCATCAAAAATGCCATCAATCTTTTCATCCTAAATCACTCCTTCTATTATTTTACCTTGAACTATTATAAATATAACACAATTCGTCAATTTTATCCATCTTTTTTCTTTTATTAGCAATACTTTACATCAATGAAAAAATAGTGAAAACATTTTCACTATTTTAAAACAAAGAAATATAACAAGATTATTACTCCTAAGACAATTCGGTAATATCCAAATGGTTTAAAATCATGTTTACGAATATAGTTCATCAAGAATTTTATAATGAATATACTTACGATAAATGCAACAACCGTTCCTACTCCTAACGTAAGAAGTTCGATCGAAGTAAACTCAAAACCCACTTCTAATACATATTTAACTAACTTTAAAAGAGATGCTCCAAACATAACTGGAATCGCTAAAAAGAAGGTAAACTCTGCTGCTACACTACGTTTAAGGCCGATTAATAAACCACCGATAATAGTCGCTCCGCTTCGACTTGTCCCTGGAATTAAAGCTAGTAATTGAAATACTCCTACTCCAAGGGCTTGCTTATAAGTTATATCATCGATTGAATTCGTCTCGTCCTTATTCAAATGCATCGACTCTATAACTATGAAAAGAATTCCGTATATTATCAACATCAACGAAACGACAACACTATTATAAAGATGCTCATCTAACCAATCATCGAATAAAAGCCCAATTATAGCAGCTGGAACACAAGCTACTAAAATTTTTCCCCATAAATTAAAAGTCTTTTTCGTATCTTCTTTCGTCTTACCAAATCCAAAAGGAAATATCACTTTAAAATACATGATCACTACTGCTAAAATTGCACCTAATTGTATTACAACTTCAAATAATTTATAAAACTCATCCGATACATTTAATTTAACAAATTCATTTAATAAAATCATATGTCCCGTAGACGATATCGGTAACCATTCTGTAATTCCTTCTACAAGACCAAACAACAACGCTTTTAAAAGTTCCATAAAACAACCTCCTGTAAAATTATATCATAGTTAAAGCGTATTATGTCATAATAAAAAGCCTTAGCGGCTCTTTTTCGAAGAAATCTTACGATCTTGAATCATCGAAGTGATCTTTAAAAGTAATTTTGTCGGTACAAAACGAACCAAAAATAATACAACTTTCATCTTTAATGTCGGCACAATTAAAAGTTTACCTTTAAACATCTGATCGATTGCATATTTAGCAACATAAGAAGAGCTAGCACTCTTAGTATGAAATGTTCCTTTGGCGACCTTATTAAATTCCGTTTCAACAGGTCCCGGACATAGAACCGATATATGCACACTACTTCCTACCTCTTTTGCTTCTTGATACATTGCCTCAGTTAAACGCAAGCAATAATTTTTAGTAGCATAATACGTACTCAACTTCGGTCCCGCCATAAATCCAGCACTCGAAGCAACATTCAAAATATATCCCGAATTTTTCGATAGCATATCTCGATAAAACATCTTAGAAAGATAATGCACTGCTTTAATATTGACATCAATCATCTTAAATTCCGTTTCTAAATCTGTCTCGAAAAATTCCCCAAATAAACCAAATCCAGCATTATTTATCAGAATATCGATATCCTCATTTTTGACTTCATTATATAAAAGTTCGACATTATCCATCTCCGATAAATCGAGTGGAATAATCTTAACTTTAGTTTTAAATTCACTTTTGAGCTCTTTTAAAATACTTTTTCTGCGAGCAACTAAGATCAAATCGACACCTAAATCAGCAAGATACTTAGCCATATCTTTGCCAATTCCACTACTTGCACCCGTTATTAATGCTTTCATTTAATCATCTTCCTTTCACAATTCTCCCATATAATCGTAAATACGATGAGTAACGCACTAGCAAGCAACCAGCCACCTAATACATCCGTTGCAAAATGAACGCCTAAATAAATGCGCGATACTCCAACGAAGAATATTAAAAAGATAAGCGCTACTGTAATATATTTATACCCACGAATCTTATATCTATTCACAAGATAAATAACTGCCCCATAAAACATTATTGCAATCATACTATGTCCGGAGGGAAAAGAATAAAACTTTTCTTCGATCAAAGCTATATCTAAAGGGCGATCTCGAGCAATGAGTAGCTTAAATAAATTATTGATAACAACACTTATTAAAGAACTAATTGGTAAGATCAGCAACTTATATTTTTTGAAAACGACACAGATGAGTAACAATCCTACATTTACAAGCACTAAAAAACGCGTACTGGCAAGATTGGTAATAAAAAGCATTAAATCAGTCATAAAATCCGATTTAATCGAACTTATACAACTATATAAAAATTCATCGATAAAAAGGGAATTCCCCGTTATCACTAAAATTAAGTCAATAAAAAAAAGAACCAGTAATAAAGCGACAATTTTCCACTTATTCATATCATCACCACCATATTATAATGTATATATATTATAGCAACTTTTATCCATAAAAAAAACTTCAAGTTGACAAAACTTGAAGTTTTGTATCAACTAAGGACTTCAAAATTATAAACTTGAGAAAAACTTATACTTTCATCATCCTCAAATAAAACTATTACTCGATATTGATCTGTTGCAAAATCATCAGAACTGGTAATAATCTGACTACCAATACTTGTGACTTTTTTATCGCGTACTTTGTTCAAAAGTACTCCAGAATCCTCACATAAATTAACTATCTCATAAAGATAATTATCAGTACCAAGTATATAAAGGGTCTCACTTTCATCATCGTTTAAAGAATAGAAAGATCCACGATATTTAATATGATTATTTCCATCATATAATTTAGAATCAGTATTACCTACTGCAAATTGCATAGTACCATCATTCAAAACATATACCAACTGATCGCGATAATCAGCACCGATAAATTTAAAATAAGCATCGGCAAAGAAAAGTTCATTTTTCCCGGATAAATAGCGCACATTATTACTGCTGTCGACATATATTGGAACTCCACCACTACAAGTTACTGAAGGCGTATTATTGAGTGTATAATATCCTATTTCTTTGACAGATGAAATCGTATTATATCGGCGAATTTCGGCAATAAACTCGGTAATTTCAAGGGTATCACCAGAATATTCATAACCATAAACACGATTATTTTTATCGATCATATACAACGAAAAATTTGGTGTATCACACTCTTGAGCAATTAAGAAATCCGTAATATCGTGCGAAATATCCGACGTATAAACATTCCCCGTATATTCTAAAGAAAGCAGATCCTCATCATCCTTATACTGTTGCTCAGAAAAAGTAAGAGTTCCTGATTCTAGTGACACTTCATAGACGAATTCACCAGAACTATTAGAAAGCGAAAAACTTTTTTTAGAACTATCAGCATAAGTAAACTCATACATTTTTTCCACATCGTATAAAGGATCATCATCAGTTAAATCATATCGACGATATCCCTTAAATAATTCCGCATTTTTTTGCGTCGTCGTCGTTACAGGAATGCTTTTTGGAGGCGTATCATCCTGTAACAAAAGCAAACTAACTCCCGTAATCAAAGAAACGACAATAACAATTATCATTATAAATAAAGTTCGACGATCTTTAATAAACTCTATAAATTTTTTAGCCATACTACAACTCCAACAACATCGGAAGCTCAAATATCAAGAAAAATGCAATTAACACCACTAAAACTGATGCCAAGATAATAACCGTCTTTTTGGAATACTTGACATCGACAACTTTAACCAAATCGTTGACCTGATTAACGCGATTTACGTCGATTTCGATATCTTTATCATCAGGAATAATCTCGGCAAGATTGTTTTCTTCTTTTACTGGTTCTGAAGAAATTTCATTATTCTGTTGACGCGCAATCATAATTGCATCACGAGAATCGATAGGAATTGGTTTTGCCGCTCCCTTATCAAGATTTGTAATTATTTTTGGCGTCTCATCATTCATATTCACACTTCCTTAATGATCCCTTTATATTTCTTTAACATATATTCACTAAATACTAATTCAATTATAAATGATATTACAAATAATAGTAAACAAGAAAAACCATAAACCACTATGGCATTTACACTTTCTATATCAAATAATTCGACAGTCAACATAATCGGTGTCGGTGCAATACTATTAACCGTCAAACAGACAAAAATAGCAAAACAAGCAACGACGATCGATTCATAAATATAAAGTTTGAAACGATCCTTCTTTTTTAAATATAAAATTCGTTTACCAAAAAGGGATTTTATTTCACTATCAACCCCATCTTTAATAGTTTGGTCACTTTTTTTAGAATTATTAATTTTAAGGAAAAAGTAAATCATAATAACATAAAGAAACGGTGCCAAGAGAATAATACCGATATTTGAAAGCATAATTCCGGTAATAACTCCAACTATTAAAGCTATAACCAGAAGAACAATCGATTTAACGTCAAATACAAAATCAGCTTTCAAAGTAAAGTAAAAATCATCTACCGATATATTATAAAGTTTGGCTAAAATTGACAATTGCTCATCATCAGGAACCGAATCTCCTACTTCCCAATCGCGAATTTCTCGTTTGGAGACATCCAAGATCTTAGCTAACATAGAATAGCTATAATCATTGAGTTCGCGATAACGACGCAACATATTTTTATCAATCATATAAACCACCTATTTAAATTATATCATAAAAATAAAGAGTATAAACAACTCTTTATTTATCACATATGCTCTAATACCTCCATAATATTCGGCACCATCTGTTTCTTACGCGAAACAACTCCACTTAACATGTAACCTTCATTCATTTCATCGACACCATATCCGAGTTCAAGTATCTTTTTAGAATCTTGTGAAAATAAAATATACGAATTATTAGTCAAGAAATTAGTCACAAATAAAGCACAACATTTATAATCATGATTTACTGCTATTCGATTGAGCTCCTCTACTATCTCATCGACACGTGGCTTAAATAACTCATAATCTGTCGTAAATACTTGTGCAATCGCCATATTGTATTCTCCAACACGATAAGTTTTAAAGTCTTTAAATATTATTTCATTAGCTGTAAGTCCCTCTATCGATACACCACTACTCAATACATCAAGTCCAAACTGATTAAGATCGACATTGGCGATTTTTGCTAGTTCTTCACATACTTGGCGATCTTTCTCTGTTGTCGTTGGACTCTTCAAAAGAAGTGTATCCGAAATAATCCCCGCAAGCATTATTCCAGCAATATCACTGGGAATTGAAATATTATTTTCCTTATAAAGATAATAGATAATCGTATTAACAGCTCCAACAGACATATTTCGAAAATTTATCGGATGTGTAGTATTAATATCACCAATATTATGGTGATCGATAATCTCTAAAATATTGGCTTCATATAAACCATCAACTGATTGACCAACCATATTATGATCGACTAGAATAACATCTTTTCTACTAACCTCATGCGCATCAATCGTCCTAAGCATACCTAAACAGATATTTTTATTATTTATAATCGGATAATTAGTATGTTTTAAACGACTAGTTTCCTCATTAAAATCAGTAAGATAATCCGATTCATTAAAAGTGACTGTCGTCTGTCCACGTTTGATCGACTTTATCGGATTAGCGAGACATAAAACACGAGCAATCTTAAAAGAACTCTTACTCGTCATGATAATATTGACGCGATTCTGACTCGCAAATTCCCGTAGTTCTTCACTGAGCTTACGATCTTTAACCATTATAATCAACTTGACTTTTTTAGAAATAGCATAACGAATAATCGATTCACGATCACCAACGATTAAAATTGATTCCGAATCGAGCTTAATATCACTGATAAAAGTCGAATCATCAAAAGTGGCAGCATGAGCATAACCTCTAATATAATCATCGAACTGAAGATAATCAGTTGCTTCAAGAGTCGTCAATATATTAGTAAAAGATGTATCAACACGCAAACTTTCATTGTAAATCATCTCGGCAGCTATCTCCTTTAAAGAGACATAACCCTTAAACTTTTTATTATCATCGACAAGAGGAAGACCAGTTATTCCATTAGAATTCATATAATTAAAGGCATTAATTATCGGTTGATTTTCATTAATAATATGATTTTTGTTAAAATTAACATCTTTTAACTGTACTTTGACATCATTTAAATATAATGGAACTGGGATATTAAAGCGTTTTAATACATAATCCGTCTCTGGATTAATCGGACTTAAAATACGCGGTTCACAATTTAACCCCAATTCCCTTTTTAGATGCGCTAAAGCAATTGATGCACTTACAGAATCCGTATCGGGATTCCTGTGCCCAAAAATAAAAGTCTTTTTCATATTCAATCCCTTCTATCGTAAAAATATTATATCATAATAACTTACTTTCTAAAATAAGTTTAACCACTTTTAACATATTTATATATTCCATATAAAAACCTACTATTTATTAGCAGGTTTTCTATTTCTTCGATTGCGATTATGCATCTCTTTTTTAGCTTTTTCTTTCTTTTCCGGAAGCTCACTTTCAGAAATTGCTTCTTCTTTCTTACTTTCTAATTTAGCTTCCTCTTTACTCTTATAATCACTAATTGTTTTATCCGCTTTAACTAACTTGCGTTCCAACGAATACCCATATTCAAAAATCAACTTGAGGACATATCCTATACAAATGTAAATAACTCCACTGACATTTACATCTGCAAAATTAAAGACATCTGTCGAAGAAATTATACAAAACATAATAACTGGCGATAAAAATGCAATAAAGAATGTCAAAGGAAGAGATTCATTAATTAGACGAACATTTTCCTTCGTAAACATATTACCGTCGATAATTGAATCAAATATCGTAATAAAACGTGATCCGATAGTATACAAAAGTGCATAAGTAAGTGCTGATGCAAATCCCATACCACAACCAGCCACAACCATATTGACCTTACCGACAACTCCAATCATAGTTAAAGCTTCCCCAGATGAATACGAACAGAGATAAGACACCATTTGTGCAAGAGTCAAATTAGGTATATCATTACCACGGATGAGATACATAAGCAATAAACCAATCGTTATTCCTGCTGTAAAGACAGCAAATACTAAGCAAAGCCATTTAAATACATAAAGCAAAAATTTTATAAAAAAGCAGACTAAATTTTTTTCATAAAGATTATCAGAACTCTTCATACAACCTCTCCTATTCTATATATAGGATAGCATATTATTTTCTATTTTTAAAGCGCAATTTGAGCTATTATGTCTTAAAATTGGTATTTACTCACTTTTCATTTCAAATAATATATCACGTAATTCCATTGCTCTTTCAAAATCGAGATTACGAGCTGCTTCTTTCATTTCTTTTTCGATATTTGCCATAATACTCTCACGATCCTTTTTACTCATCTTCTCTTTATGTTCGAGCTTCTCTTCATCTTCATTAGAAATAACTTCACGAATTTCTTTAATGATCGTCTTCGGTACAATTCCATGTTCTTCATTATATTGTTCCTGAATCGAACGACGACGTTTAGTTTCTTTAATAGCATTATCCATTGCACTACTTATCGTATCAGCATACATGATAACGTGACCATTAGCGTTTCTGGCACAACGACCAATAATCTGAATCAATGAACGATCACTACGTAAGAAACCTTGCTTATCAGCATCCATTATAGCAATTAGAGATACTTCTGGTAAATCGATTCCTTCTCGCAACAAGTTTATTCCGACTAAGACATCATATTTACCCAAACGCAACTCACGAATGATCTTCATTCTTTCTAACGTCTTGACTTCACTATGTAGATAAGCGACCTTTATACCGACATTTTTCAAATAATTTGTAAGTTCCTCCGCCATTCTAATCGTCAAAGTAGTTACCAATACACGCTCATTCTTTGCAATACGCTCATTTATCTCTCCAATCAAATCATCGATTTGACCTTCGGTCTTTTTGACCTCGATAGTAGGATCTAAAAGACCTGTTGGACGAATAATTTGCTCGACAGTTTTATGATCTACTAAATCGAGTTCATAATCTCCTGGCGTTGCTGATACATATATTGCCTGATTAATTTTAGAAACAAATTCATCGAATTTAAGAGGACGATTATCCAAAGCACTCGGCAAACGAAACCCATAATCGACTAGAGTTTGTTTACGCATACGATCCCCATTATACATTCCACGAACTTGTGGTAAAGTCACATGTGATTCATCGACGATTAATAGATAATCATCCGGAAAAAAGTCGATTAGTGTTGCCGGAGTTTCTCCTTCACCACGTAACGCCAAATGACGCGAATAGTTTTCAACACCGTGACAGAAGCCCGTTTCTCGCAACATCTCCAAATCATAAAGAGTTCTTTCACGTAAACGCTGTTCTTCGAGTAATTTATTATTAGCAAGCAACTCCTTTAGCCGTTCATCTAATTCACTCTCGATACGATTGCATGCTTCTTCGAGTTTCTCTTTATTTGTAACGAAGTGCGTTGCTGGAAAAATAGTTATACTTTTTTTATGTTGAATTATACTACCAGTTACGATATCAAATTCACTGATACGATCGACTTCGTCGCCAAATAGTTCTATCCTAATGCCATTTTTCTTTTCAGCAATCGGAACTATATCGATAGTATCACCATTAACTCTAAAAGTTCCACGATGAAAGTCGAGCTGATTACGTTCATAATTCATATCGATTAAACGTGTTAAAAGATCATTACGTTTTATCGTATCCCCAAGATTAATAATTAGCATGTTTTTCTCATAATCCTCTGGATCACCGATACCATAAATACAAGACACACTTGCTACGACAATTGTATCTTTACGCGTAAGCAAAGAACTCGTTGCAGCATGACGTAACTCATCGATTTCATCATTAATTGAAGCATCTTTTTCGATATAAGTATCACTCGAAGGAACATATGCTTCCGGTTGATAATAATCATAATAGGAGACAAAATATTCTACTCTATTTTCCGGGAACAATTCCTTTAATTCTGAATACAACTGTCCCGCTAAAGTTTTATTATGAGCAAGAACTAAAGTCGGTTTATTAACCTGTTCGATGACATTAGCTATCGTAAAAGTCTTACCAGTACCAGTAGCACCCAATAAGACCTGATTCTTTTTACCACTTTTAACACCATCAACTAATTCCTTTATCGCTTCTGGTTGATCTCCACTCGGTTTAAACTTTGATACTAATTTAAACATCAAGAAAACACACTCCCTTCTTTATTTCTCAAGTATTATATCACGTATAATACTCAATAGTAAATTGCAGTATTTACGAAAAAAGAAGCATGATTTAACACACTTCTAAATAGACGGCTATCGAAACATAATGTTTTTTATAAAAACTAACAACAGGCCAGAAATCATTAATGATATGCAAAAGATGGATACTATATTGATAAGTTGTATTCTAATTACACTACTTTTAGTATAACCCAAAGACCTATATATATAATTTTTCTTCTTTTCATCCATAATAATATTATAACCTGTAAATATAGATACAAGTATGAATATTCCAATAACGATATAAGTATAAGTTGAAAAATTTTTAACAATCGAAGAATAATCGATGTCAGAATTAGATGTCATATATGCAATAGGTTCAACATTATACAAATCGAAAATTTCATTAGCGATTCTTTCATGTTGATCCCAATTATCAAGTTTTAACATATAACTATGATATTGGCTAGCATCGAGCAATATATCCAAAGTATTTTTATTCACATAGACAATAGGTGTAACAGCATCACTTTCATAATAGGAACTAACTGAAAAAGAAATCACCTCTCCACTTTCAGTTTCAAAATCTATCGTCGTATAACTATCACCCCATATATCCGGGATACTAGCCTCTCCATCTTTTAACTCCAATACATCACTATATGTAAAGACAAAAATACTATTTTTTATAGCTTCTTTAACTTCTGAAACTCCATCAATATCCGCAAAAGACATTTCCCCTTCTGCTTCGACATATAAGAAAGCATCAGAATAATTTTGATTATATTTTTCTGTATAATAATTTTTCCCGATAAGAACGACTCCAAAAATCGTAAATATCAAAGAAAATATTATTAGATATATCTTCGTTGATTTCTTCTTATAAAAACTTTTTAATATCATACTTCTTACACTCTTTCAAACAATTT
>CALVQL010000023.1 GCA_944358235.1 uncultured Bacilli bacterium | reverse complement strand
CATCCACGATGACCCATCATTGGATTAAATTCATGTAGTTCATTACACTTAGCTTTCAAGCGTTCTACTGTAACACCCATATCTTCAGCTAAAGCTTTAATATCTTTTTCCTCTGTTGGCAAGAATTCATGTAGTGGAGGATCTAGATAACGAACTGTCATTGGAAGTCCTTTTAACTCTTTATACATAGCTTTAAAATCACCTTTTTGGAAAGGAATCAAAGCATCTAAAGCTTTTACACGATCTTCAACAGTTTCTGATAATATCATCTTTCTAATAGCCGGAATTCTTTCTTCTTCGAAGAACATATGTTCCGTACGACATAATCCAATACCTTCTGCCCCTAATTCAACAGCTTTTTTTGTATCAGTTGGATTATCAGCATTCGTTCTGACACCTAAACGTCTATATTTATCTGCCCATTCCATGACACGACCAAACTCTCCAGCGATTGTTGCATCAACTGTTGGAATTTCTCCATCATAGATGTTACCTGTCGAACCATCGATAGATATTACATCACCTTCATGGAAAGTCTTACCTGCTAATGTAAATTCTTTCTTAGCTTCATTCATCTCGATATCGCCACATCCTGATACACAGCAAGTCCCCATACCACGTGCTACTACCGCAGCGTGTGAAGTCATTCCACCACGTACCGTTAAAATTCCTTGGCTTGCTTTCATACCAGAAATGTCTTCTGGAGATGTTTCTAGTCTAACTAAGATAACTTTTTCTCCGTTACCACCAAGACCTTGCTTTTCAGCTTCTTCAGCAGTAAATACTATTTTACCACACGCAGCTCCAGGTGATGCTCCCAATCCTTTACCAATTGGAGTAGCTTTCTTTAATTCATTTACATCAAATTGTGGGTGAAGTAACGTATCTAAATTACGCGGATCGATCATTAATACTGCTTCTTCTTCTGTACGCATTCCTTCATCAACTAAATCGCAAGCAATTTTTAAAGCAGCTTGAGCCGTTCTTTTTCCATTTCGTGTCTGTAACATATATAATTTACCATGTTCCACAGTAAACTCCATATCTTGCATATCACGATAATGCTCCTCTAAAGTTTTACAAACATTCTTAAATTCCTTAAATGCTTCTGGAAATTTCTCTTCCATTTCCGAAATATGCATCGGTGTACGAACTCCAGCAACGACATCTTCACCTTGAGCATTAGTTAAGAACTCACCGAATAATCCCTTTTCACCAGTAGCAGGATCACGAGTAAATGCAACACCCGTTCCACAATCGTCTCCCATATTTCCAAATGCCATCGATTGAACATTGACAGCAGTTCCCCATGAATAAGGAATATCGTTATCTCTTCTATACACATTAGCACGTGGGTTGTCCCAAGAGCGGAATACAGCCTTAATAGCTCCCATTAATTGCTCTTTTGGATCTGTTGGGAAGTCTGAACCTATCTTATTTTTATATTCCGCTTTAAATTGATTAGCTAGTTCCTTTAGATCATCAGCATCTAAATCGACATCTTGAGTAACGCCCTTTTCTTCTTTCATCTTATCGATCAATTCTTCAAAGTATTTCTTACCGACTTCCATAACGACATCAGAATACATTTGAATAAATCTTCTATAGCAATCCCATGCCCATCGCGGATTACCAGATTTCTCTGCCAAAGTTTCAACGACTTCTTCATTTAAACCGAGATTTAAGATTGTATCCATCATTCCTGGCATAGACGCTCTTGCTCCAGATCTAACTGATACCAACAACGGATTTTCTTTATCTCCGAATTTCTTACCTGTAATCTCTTCCAATTTTATGACATATTCATTAATCTGCTTCTGAATCTCATCGTTAATTTCACGACCATCTTCATAATATTGAGTACAAGCTTCCGTTGTAATTGTAAATCCTTGTGGTACTGGTAGACCTATATTAGTCATTTCAGCTAAGTTTGCACCTTTACCACCTAGAAGATTACGCATATCTGCGTTACCTTCACTAAATAAATATACATACTTCATTGTATCTTCCTTTCCATTAATGCCCTTATATTATATCAATTTTATCGACCAGTAGGCAATAATATTAACAAAAAAAGCGAAGAAAAAACGTTATTTACGCAATTTCTCCGCTATCGACAACATAATCGATAAATTCTTGAAAACCAATGCCATATTCTGGTGTATCATATTCAAACACGCCAAGCTTCTTACCTATATCATCACTTACTTCGGCAAAGAGAATCTGACGTTCCTTTACTACTTCGATTAACTCTTCTAAAGTAGCATATTCACAAATTCCACGATTGAAATAATCGGCATGTTCAAATAACTTCCATTTAGAATTATCTTCATAAGCAAGAAAGGTATGAGTCGGATAATCATTCTTTTCTTCGATCATAAATATGACGAGAAAAGTCTTAAAATTATATCCATGACTTTTAAACCACAGACGTTCTAACTCTACTTGATCAAAACAATGACCAATTCTAGTCTTCAAAAGACGCTCCGGTGATGATAAATGCCATAACATGATATTTTTAGCAAATTCTTCCGGATTATCACCACTAAATTTTTCTCCCTCATCACTCATAAAACCATATTCTATACTATCCATAAATTCGAGCAATTCTTCTGGAGTATTAACGTTTTCATATTGCATAATATCACCTGGTATTTTTGTATTTAAAGAGTGCGGAAGGACGATGCCCTTCTCCACTCTTAATATACTGCGTCTTCTCGACTTTTGATCCAATAATTCTTCTAAAAGCCGGATCCAAAAGCTTCTTATTTAGAATAATCTCATACACTTGTTGTAATTCTTTTAAAGTAAAAAATTCTGGCATCATATTGAACACGATATCCGTATATTCGACTTTATTACGCAATCTTTCGATCCCAGCAATTAATACTTTAGCATGATCAAATGCCAAATCTTCATTTTCGATTACTTTATAAGTATATCTATCCGTCGTCTTATCGCGTAAAACTTTTTCGATGATCAGTTTGATCTTCTTTTCGCCATTATCCAAAACAATTGTTACGATATTTTCCTCTTCTTCTAATAGAGTTATATCGAACCACGATGCAGCACTATTAAGAAGTGTATCCAGACGATTCTTATCGATTAAAGCCATATATGCTGTCGAAATTATTCGCATACGTGGATCTCTTTTTACATCCCCAAAAGTATATAATTGCTCCAAATAAATATTGTCGATATTCGTCTCTCGCTTTAAAATTCGCATCGGTGCAGCTTCTAAATCTTCATCGATTTTGACAAAACCTCCTGGGAAACACCATTTGTCTTTAAAGGGATATGTTGTTCTTTTGACGAGCAAAACACTCATGCTTTTCTTTTCATTTTTACGATAATTATCTACTTCTTCACTCGAAACACTAAATATTACAATATCACTAGTAAGTGATAATTTCTCAAAATTATCCGAATTATAAGCTGCTAAAAATTCTTCTTCACTATTATAAATTTCTTCCATAAAAACTTTTTCTCCATCGCCATAATACTTATTTACATAAAGATTATAACACAGCATCTAAAGAAAGTATATTTAAGAATTTCGTAATAATAAAGTCGACAATTTTTTGTTTATTAGCTAGTCGCGTAATATTACTTTCAACTTCCATAGTATAACGATACTCCTCATGAGTATTCGCACAGTATATAGCGATATAGACTTCATCGTTCTTACCATAATTATTATTCGGATCCGGCGCATTTATCTTTCCCGTTATCCCAATGCCATAATCACTATTAGCAAACTTAGATATGTTGCGGGCCATTTCACAAGCCGTTTCTATACTATATACCGAATATCTTTCAATAACATTTGCATCCACTCCCATTTTTATCTTATATTCATTAGAATAAGTAACCGCCGAAAAGTGAATAACTTCACTAGCTCCAACGGCATTAGTAATTTCTGATGCTAAAGCTCCTCCGGTACAAGACTCCATAGTTGCAACTGTCTCTTTTCTATTTATTAACATCGAGACGAGCTTAGAAACATTATTTGAATCATAATTTTCAACTTTTATCATCTTTATCATCCTTCTCATAACCATATAGTTCATTATCAACAATATATAAATAGACATCCTTGTCCAATGCATTCTCCAAATTCAAAGAAACTTTATCGCGAATCATCGTCGAAGACAATTTCGTTTCCACCATCCCGGTAATGATGATGTTTTCACGATAGGAAGTTAATTTTTCCAAAATTTTATCGATATCATCACCTTCTCTTTTGATTACTAATATCTTATAATTTGTAAGTATTTCCAAGGCATTTTCCCAGGAATCGATATAACTCAAATTATCACTACCACATATAAAATATATTTCATCATCCGGATAGAGCGATGAAAAATGTCGTAAGGTCTGATATGTATATACTGGATAATCTTTAAGTTCATAATCACTAACAGTGAATTCTACACGTTTTTTAGCAATTATATTAATCATATTGTAGCGATCTTTATCGCTTATCAAATTATGTTTATACTTATATTTACTTCCAGTTGGAACGAAAATAATTTTATCGATATAATCATGATCTAGCAAATAAGTTGCAATATTTTCATGAACCTTATGAGGTGGATTAAAACTTCCACCAAAGATACCTATTCGCATAACATCACCTCATTTATAAATTCTCAATTTCTAAAATCCAATCTCTATACGATGCATCACTTGGCATACGCAAATCCCCACGAGGCGATAAACTAATCGTCCCAACTTTCGGTCCGTCGGGAATTGCACTACGTTTAAATTGTTGAGTAAAGAATCGTTTTAAGAATACTAAAAGCCATTTCTTTATTTCATCTTTTGAATAACTTGGAAAAGTCTTCGTAGCAAGATAATATATCTTTAACGGTTCAGCACCATAACGCAAGAAATGATATAAGAAGAAATCATGTAATACATATGGTCCAATACTACTCTCTGTAACTTGTAATATTTCCCCTTTTTCTGACGGTGGCAATAATTCAGGAGATATTGGGGTATCCAAGATATCTAATATTATTTTCTTTCTTTTTGTATTTTTTTCCATATCGGCAACATACTGAACGAGATATCTTACGAGCGTCTTGGGTATCGAACAATTGACAGCATACATACTCATATGATCACCATTATATGTGCACCACCCTAAAGCTAGTTCCGACATATCGCCTGTACCGACGACCAATCCACCAATCTTATTAGCATAGTCCATTAGAATCTGTGTACGCTCACGAGCTTGAACGTTTTCATAAGTGACATCAAAATTATTCGGATCATGACCGATATCCTTGAAATGTTGTAAACACGCATCCTTTATATCGATCTCACATAATGTAGCACCAAATAATTTGACAAACTCACAAGCATTCTTGTAAGTTCTACCAGTCGTTCCAAATCCTGGCATCGTTATCCCATAAATGTTTTTCTTATCAAGACCTAATATCTCATATGCTTTATTGATTACTAAAAAAGCCAAAGTCGAATCTAATCCACCAGATATACCAATAACACATTTATCGATGCCCGTTGCTTTAAGACGTTTTGCTAAAGCTGATGATTGAATGGTCAGTATCTCTTCACAACGTTTATTTCGATTACTTTCATCTTTAGGAACAAAAGGATATTCATCATAAGAACGAACGAGTTCATTATCAAAATCACATCCATCAAAATAAACGGTTTCATACTCTTTATCATGATCTTTGATTATTCCCATATAAGAAATATCACGATGTCGCATATTACTGATACGAGCCAAGTCGATATCGCTATAAATTATATTCGATGCAAAATCGAAACGACGATTACTAGCTAATTTTTTGCCGTTTTCAAAGATATAAGTAGCTCCGGAGAATACGAGATCCGTCGTCGATTCATTCACTCCACTCGATGCGTAAATATAAGCACAGATATTTTTCTCTGACTGTGTTTTTATTATATTTTCCCGATATTCGCTTTTTCCGATAAGCTCATTCGATGCCGAAAGATTAAAGATCATCTTTGCTCCACGAATACACGCCTCATTACTTGGAGGATATGTACACCATAGATCTTCACATATCTCTATTCCAAAAGAGCGCATCACATCACTCCGATCGACAAAGAGCACATTGGTTTTAAAAGGAATTTCCTCACCATCGATTACTACTCGCTCACTAAGTCTACGCACATCTTCACTGAACCAACGTTTTTCGTAAAATTCTCCATAATTCGGAATATAAGTTTTAGGAATAATACCTAAAATATGTCCACTACTCAAGACTGCTGCAACATTAAATAATTGATTATCACAACGAAATGGCAATCCGACGATGAATACGCCTTTAACACTATTAGAATAATCACGAAGTTCTCTGAGCCCATCTAATGCGCGATTTATAAGATAATCGTTTAAAAGTAAATCAGCACATGTATAACCTGTAATACTTAACTCCGGCGTTACTAAAACTTCTATTCCTAAACTTTCCGATTCTTTCATTATTTCTTTAATTTTACTTACATTATAAGAGACATCACTTATCTTAAGTTCTAAAGATGCTGCTCCAACACGCATAAATCCAAATCTTTTATCCATAAATTACCTCCCTAAAAACCTTTTCGCTTCCATTATAGCTATTATACCATTTGCATCGTTAATAATACCATCATCAACTAAGAAACACAGATCATCAAAAGAACAAGTTAAATAATTGATATATTCATCTTTATCTAGTTCTTGAGAGTATTTATGAACACAATTTAACGCCAAATAACAATGATTTAAAGCACCAGAAATTCCTTGATCTTGATAAAATTCTTTAAGATGTACCCACTTTTTAGCAACATATCCAGTTTCTTCTTTAAGTTCTCTTTTAGCAGCTTGTAAAGGCGTTTCACCATAATCGATATATCCAGCCGGTATTTCGACCCCAACTTGACTTTTAGAGAATACTCGTGGTTGTACGATGATAATAGCTTCGTTATTTTCTAGAAGAGCGACGATGACAACCGCACTACCATCACTACCACCTTTTTCTATTTTTTCACGATTTAATATCTGTGAATTTTTTAATATACATTGATATTTTCTTATTTTAAGAAAATTATTTTTTGAGTTTGTTATCTCTTTCATACTAATAGTTGCAAACTCTTTTTTTATATTATCAATTCTTTTTAACAATTCTCCTCGTTCCATAATATCTCCTATTTTAAAACCAACTTACGATGTGATTCGATTAAATCGTTTTTAAATCTAACATAATCTTCTGTTGCTGATACATGATATAGATGGGGATTCATGACACGTTTTACTTCTGGATAAATACGCGCCATCGCTTTTTCACAATAGTCTCTTTTTACCAATATCTCTGGATCATCATAGACGAGTTCTCCAGATTCAAATATTGGTTGTTGTAGTTCTACTAATTCAAAATTGTTTATCTTCGTTTTTTTCAAATAATCGATAGGGCTTACGATAATCAGATCATCAGTCGTTATTTTCTCATCTTCACGCATCATAATATCCGCAATAGCATATCCTGTCTCTTTATCAAATGCGCGATACAATCTCTTACGATCGGGATTGACGATTTTTACGGTGTCATTACTTAGTTTTATCTTTGGAAGCCATATACCATTATGTTTTAAAGCAACTTCCTTATAAACACATCCCATGCGTCCATTTGGTTTACTAATATTATCACCAACTCCAAGGGTGTCAAAACAAGCCCCTTGCTCTATTAATGATGAAATCGTCTTGGGATCAAGTCCATTACTGAGACAAATCTTAGCATTTTTAAAACCAGCTTCATCGAGCATCTTACGTGCCACCTTCGATAGATATGCCAAGTCCCCTGAATCGATACGAATACCGATATTATTAAGTGGAAATCCATGATCTTTCATATACTGGAATACTTTAATAGCGTTTGGAACACCGCTTTTTAAGGTATCATATGTATCGACTAATAATAGACAATTATTAGGATAAATTTGCGCATATGATAAAAATGCTTCATATTCATTTTCAAATGCTTCCACCCAACTATGTGCCATCGTTCCCATCGCTTTGATATTAAGCATGTTAGCTGCCAAGACATTACTCGTTCCAACACACCCCGCCATGATGGCATAGATTGAAGAGTCGATTGCCGCTTCACAACCATCAGCTCGACGTAAACCAAATTCCATAGTTCCTTTTTTATTTGGCATATCATAAACCTTAACATCTTGCCCAACTGCTTCGATGATAGCACGAGCTCCAGTGGCATGTTCCATTGCTCCATTAATTATCGATAACAATGCCGACTCGATTAATTGTGCTTCAATTATCGGCGCTTTGACAGTTAATATCGGTTCATTAGGAAATACTGGTGTTCCATCGGGAATTGCGCTGATAGAGCCAGTAAAGCGAAAATTCTTCAGATAATCGATAAATTCCTTTGGATAATTATTACGACGGAAATAATCGAGCTCTCGTTCTTCAAAACGAAGATTTTCGATAAAAGGTATTACTTTATCCAAACCAGCCATCACAGCATATCCTCCGTTATTTGGAACACGTCTAAAGAAAATATCAAAAGTCGCTTCATCTTTAGCCTTTCCACTTAGAAGATATCCACACCCCATCGTAAACTCATATTCATCAGTTAATAGTGAATAATTTCGCGGTAAACGTTCATAACCATTATACATTTTCATAACACTCTCCTACTTTCTATATAATCCTAATTTTCTTTCTTGTTCTTCAAGTTCATTAATGTCATCGACAACGATAACTCCCGCTTGTTCCATAACTTTATAAGATATATCTAACCACTCTTCACGATTATGCCCCACTCCATCAAAAGTATCGATTGCATTTTTGACGACAAATAACTTTGCTTCATGATCGATCATATCTAAAAAGCGCGCATAAGATCTGACGAAATCCATCACACAAAGATCTGCACAAACTCCACAAAAAATCGCTTCACGCAAATTTTTTAATGATTTAATACTCTTTTGAACATCGCTTTCTAAGATTCCATTAATTGAGTTTTTATAAAAGCTCATAGTATCCGGTTGATCCTGCTCTGAAATAAGTTCCGGAATAATTTGTGCTTCTTCACTTCCTATAAGACAATGTACTGGATACTCCCTAAGTTCCCTAGACTCTGGTGTATGAGCATCTAAAATAAAATTAAGTACTCCCTTTTCTTTACGAATTTTCTCAACTAACTTTAACTGTTCTGGAACGAGCAAATTATATTCAGGATTTGCCATATTACCGAAATTGACAAAACCATTATTCATATCGATAATATATAACGCCTTCTTATATTGTTCCAACCCCTGAATTAATTTTCTTTTTTCTAATTTTCTTTCCATATTTCCACCTCTTATTATCTTTTTGATAATAACAATTTTCAAAATAATTACAAAGATTTTTTCTTTGTTATTAACATAATATTAATAACAAAGGCTTTTGTCAACACTCTTTTTAACATTTTGTAAAAAACATTGCAAAATAAAAGAAAGATACAATGTATCTTTCTAACTAAATGACTGTAATATTGAAAGAATCAAGAGTAACATAACTCCAACACCAGTACATACCAACATCTGCATCGTCTTGCTCTCCATCTTATCAAGTCTTTCCTTATATCGTGACTCACGCGCTTTTTGCTGTAAAGACGATACCGTACGCGAGAACGTCAACAATTGTTCTTGTTTATGCTCTTGTTTACCTAATCCCAAACGATAAAGCAAACGCATCATACGCATACTATCACGTACAGGATACTCTTTAGCAAATTCCATATATGGCGTAATCGATGAATCACCGGCATTGATCTTTTCAATTAAATCACGCAAACCGTCTTTGAATATTTCTGGAGCATCACCGACTGATTTACCTAACGCTACCGGAACAGTATAATGTTGAATCAAAATTTCCAAGTTTTTTAAGTAATAAGGAAGCTGCGTATCGATTAAATGTAGATGTGCCTTATAATACTGTCGTAATTGTAAATATGGCAATTTGTACATACCAGCAATAATTACGAGAATTATGATAAATGTTACATAAGACATGTTATTGATAAACAAAAATCCAATCAGTAATCCAACTAATAGAGCATCTCTTAAGCGTGTATTAAATAATTTGTCTATATCGATAGCATCACCATATTTAGCTTTAGCATAAAATTCAAAATCATCTTCTTGTAATTTTTTAAAATATGAGGAGTTATCATCGACGAACTTATTAATACTAAATCCACCAATATATTGCATTACAAATATTACGATAACTGCTAATACTAATATCTCATAATACATATTACTCAACCCCCGTATCTTGATTATAGAACTTTTCGCCACTTATCAAGAAGTAAGTGTTGACGATTATTATCATATGTAACAATGCTTGAACATACCAAAGCCCGAGCATCGCTTTATAGTTTTCTTCATTTAACAAAGCCTGTGTCAACATAACCAAAAGATAGAGGGCAAAGCCGAATGTTACGAACTTCTTATGCGATACTTCACGATCCATCTTATCACGGTAAACACCTTCGACAAGTAAATCGATATCAAGCATCATATTTTCCAAAGACTCACCAGAGTCTTTAGCACCCTCTTTAGTTATCTGAACAAACAATTGATGCATATTTTTTACCATATAATATGGATATTTGGCATTAAACCATTCGACCGATTCATCAATTGTACCATTAGCATACGACATATCGATCATCGTCTTGACATCACTTAATACCGGATCTTCAAGAATACCAGAATCACGAACACCTTCCAATGCCTTAACAAATGACTGAGTCGTATTAAATTCGTTTATAACGTTAGTCGTATAGACCTGAATCTCTTCGAATAAAAATTCACTATATACTCGATTATTACGAAGATATGCTAGATATGGAATAAACATAATAGCTGCTACACAGTAAAATATCGCCCAAGTTATACTATAAAAATATAGATATGCTATTCCAGCAGCTGCTCCACCAAGCATGAGTACTTGCATAAAATACTGTTTAGGGGTGTACTCTTGTCCTAACTGTTTACTCTTCTCACGAACTTCCTGATAACTATATGGAGCATATTTATTGTAAACAGTTTTAACAGTATTAGCGATAAATTTATAGACACTTTCACCTTTCTGCTGCCTATAGGATAAAACGAATATACCTATAACTAATAAAATTACAAGTTCCATATAGCATCACTCTCTCTTCTTATTGGTTTTGATTATTGACTTGTTGGGCAATTTGATTAGGCATTACAACACTCTGATTCGGTATTCCTGGTTGTACATTAGGTTGTACCATTGGTCGTACATTCGGCTGTGTTCCATAAGCCGTCTGTATCGGTTGTTGATTTGGAATCATATTACTCGGTTGTTGAGACATTCTCGGCATAACTGGCGTTGGCGACACAGGAGGAACGTTTGTCTGCACCTGTTGAACTCCAGTATTCGGGACATTCGATTGAACATTTGCCGCTTGTGTTACACCAGGAGTCTGGGTTGCATCATTCATATTGAAAGGATCCTGATGATTAGTAACAGTAGCTTTCTGTGGCTCTTCCATGACAACACGATTAGTATCATCTATTTTTTCTTTTTCCGTACCTAAACCAAATGTATCTTCTGGTATCGTAACATTTCCAATCGACAGATAATCGATCAAATTATGTGTCGGATTATGTAAAATGATACGACCGTCCATCTGTTTTTGATACAAAGTATTACTCTTAGGTTTATTATCATCATCTATATAAAATTCACAAACTTCGATAATCTCACGTTGAAAGCGATTCAAACGCTTTGAAAAATATCCCTTGACATATATACCAAGTTGGACATAACGATGAATCGACCCCAAAAATTGTTCAATATCCTGACTAGATTCCAACAAAGAATACATACGCATCGGAATACTCGATGCTTTATCGGCGTGAATTGTCGACAAAATATGGTGACCAGATGATATCGAGTTACGAACTGCCAATACCGCCTCAGCTGAACGAACTTCGGAAAGTAAAATCCAAATCGGGTTCTGACGCATGCAGGCAACCAAAGCCTCTGTATAACTAGCAATGTTATTCGTCTTCATCGCAACGATATCTCTCGTCGGAAATATCTTATCTAAGTGCAATTCCAAGGTATCCTCAATAGTTATGATTTTTTCATCTTCTTTAGTCTTACTAGCTAAATACTTGACAAGCTCAGTTTTACCTGAACCAGTTTCTCCGGCAACCATAATATTACAATGCCCTTCGACACACTTTATCAAGAAATCATGAAGTTGTTCGGTAATATATTGTTCCGAAATTAATTTATCCTTATTCAAACGAATTTTTGCTGGAGTCTTACGAATCAAACAAGCAATTCCGTTAGTTGCAATCGAATCGTGTACGAAATTCATACGCAATTCAGCCGACTCAGCATCCAAGAAAGGGTGAGCCATATTAAATGTTTTACCCATAACATTTGAACATTGGAATGCAAGTTTTTCCATAAACGCATTGTTTATATCCGGTCGATTGACTTGATAGATACCCTTTGAAAGAGTCTTTAGCCAAACCTGTCCACCGTTACTATAAGAAATATCGGTTACATCGTCTTCTTCCAAAAACTCTTTTAAAGGGCCAAAATCCATTTGATCAAAAATAGAATTTAACATGTATTGATCACCCTTTTATTCTATTAATCAGTAATATAAACTGTCTTCGATAATATAAAATTCTCGATTGATTCACTAGCAATCGTCGTTTCTTCTGGATTCTCTGAATATCCAGCATTTCTCGGTACAGGAATTATTTCGATATCATTTGTCGTAATCAACATTGCTTTACGTAATAATTCAAAATAATATTCTGGTACAGCAAAATACATATATTTCGGTTGTGGTTCGTCATCTTCTTCAGTCGTTGTAAACACATCATAACCATCAGCATCGACAACTTCACGAACCTCGATACTCTTTATAAATAAACCAAAGATAATATTCTTATCAGTTGTATCATCCGTAGCTTTAAAATATAAATCGATATAATTACCCGGCATTATCGAACAACCATAAGTCGAATGGAAGTCGACTGGCAACTGGAAGACGGTATATCCATCAGGAATATCATCAAAAGTAGTCTTATTTACTTCATCCTCTTCGACTACTGCCTCCGAATAGAAAAAACTATTAGCTGGAATCTGATATCCTTCAGCGACATATTTTTCTAATATTTGTCCACGTGATTGTAAAAGGCCTTCTCCAGAACTTGTAACAAAAGTACCAGATATTTGAATAGTTCCAATCATATCACTTGTGATTTCCGTTTTTTCTTTAATCAACGTCGTCGCATAAGGAATAGTAACAGGACTTATTGCTTTATTGACTAAATAATTATAAGCAAAATAGACGATTACGATTAGAACTAAAACTAATAGAAAAGTAACGGTATTCTTATTACTGATAAATCTTTTCAAATGTGTTTTAACTGCATCACCATTCATCTTTTTTCCTCCTTATCCGACTAGAGTTGAAACTCTATCCTGTATAAATGTCTGTAATTGTTGACTAGAAACTAATGTTTCATTTGCATCAGCCGTATATTGTTGATTACGCATAACCGGTTCTATTTCGACATCGGCATCAGTTATGAAAGAAGCTTGCATCAATAATAAATACATATCATCTCTTACAGCAAACAACAACTCTGAAGGTTTACCATAAGCTACAGTATTCTTCAAGATATTATTTCCCTTAGAATCCTTAACTGCTAAAACACGAATACTTTCGATAAATTTACCATAGATTACGAGATTATTATCAGGATCCCTCGCAGATAAATACAAATCGATATAATCCCCTGCTCTTATCGAATTCGCATAAGTTTCATCCAACGAAACGTCTAAACTAAATATCGTATAGCCATCTTCGATATTAGCAAAAGCAGAATCCGGCATTTCATCGGCTTCTTTTAACTGTTCTTGATAGAAAAGACTTCCTTTAGGAATATTCGTCTTATACGAAACGTATTTATTGACAACCTCAGCCTCAGTCTTAACTAGATTTGTAGCATCCGCCGTAAATGATGAGGACACCTTGATTTTTCCAACCATATCTTCTGTAATTAAAGTTCTACTTGGAATTGTCTCCTTAGCATATGGTATTGCTATCGGAGATATAGCTTGATTTACACGATAATTATACCCGACGATCAAAACAGCAACACATGCCAGAATTCCTAAGATAGTTACCGTATTTCTATTCCCGATAAAACGTCTAAAGATTGACCTTATTCCTTTATTTGAAGACCTCTTCTTCATTTTCATTCCTCCCATGATTATATGAAAATTAAAAATATTAGCTCTACCGCTATCCCCCTATACTAGGATAATTATATCACAAGATTACCATTTTTCAAACAAAATAGATTTAATTATGTTAAAATATCTCTAGGGTGATTATATGACAAAAAGCGATACTTTTTTTCGCGGATTACTAAGATTAGGAGCATTCTTCGTCCTTCAAGCATTAATGATGGCGATTACTTACGAATTTACCGACAATACGGATATTATTTACACGATAACGTATCTTTTTCCGACGATATTTTTAATATATAAATGGCGTCGAACATTGAAAAATGAAATTTCATCATTTCCGGAAGCATTCAAAAAAAACATATTAAAGGTCTTTTTAGTATACTTATTATTTACACTTATGTGCTATACAACTAACAATATGCTTTATCAATTAATAGGTGATATAGCATCCAATGAAACTGCTATACGTAACGAACTTAATTCATCACCATTGATTATTGCTATTATCTTTATCTTTTTAGCACCGATTTCCGAAGAACTTATCTTTCGCTTTAATTTCAGGAATACTTTAAAGACTCCCAAAAGACGTTACATAATCACATCGATTCTCTTCGCCCTTATGCATATCGCCGTTTCAACAGAATTAATATTCTTACTTTATCTTATCCCCTACCTCTTCTTGAGTTTAGGGCTCGGCTATAGTTATTACAAATCCGACAATATTTTTATGTCAATCATTATACATATCTTTCATAATCTCATAAATATTATGCTATTATTTATAATGTAGGTGGTCTGATGAAAAAAGAAAAAAATAAAGAAAATGACAAACAAAAAAAAGGGAGATGGGGCTTAAAGATGATTTTGGTAATTATCGTAATAATTATTGGTACCCTTTTATGGGCACGCTTTATATCGACTAGCGGTCTTAAAGTTAAGGAGTACGCGATTACAACTGACAATATGCCAAACAATTTCGATGGTTTAAAAATAGTTCATTTTTCGGATCTCCACTATGGAAGTACCGTTTTCATCAGTGAATTAAAAGACATCGTCAAACGAATAAATGATCAAAAGCCCGATATTATCGTATTCACAGGAGATCTCGTCGAAAATGGCGTTCAGTTATCAGAAAGCGAAATCAATAGCGTGATAACAGAATTAAAGAAACTAGATCCCAAAATCGAAACATTTGCCGTAAAAGGCAACCACGACTACGATCACGATTATTGGGATTTAATCGTTCCCGAACTCGACTGGCATGTCCTAAACAACACTTATGAGTATTTCTATTATAATGGATCAACACCAATTCTCTTTGTCGGACTTGATGATTACTTAGAAGGAAATCCCGACTATGACAATGCTTTTAGCTATCTAAACGAAACAACCGAAGACCTTTACACCATCGTCTTACTTCACGAACCCGATCAGGTAGATGAAATTACTAACTACGATTTTGATCTCGTCCTTTCGGGACATTCACATCTCGGACAAGTCAGACTCCCTCTTATAGGGGCCATATATACCCCAGAAGGTTCTAAAAAATATTATGATGAGCATTATAAGATAGGTAATGCCGATATGTATATCTCTGGCGGAATTGGAACAAGCACTTTAAAGATGCGCTTTTTCAATAAACCGAGTATAACTCTTTACAGAATTTACACCAATTAAAACATCCCTTCATACAATAAGATGAAGGGAGTTTTTTTATGTATAATAACTACAATAATCCATATATGATGCGAAATGATTATTATAACGACCGCTTTGGTGGTTTCTTTATACCATTCTTATTAGGAGGTCTCGGAGGAGCAGCAGTTGTCGGACTTTCCCGACCACGCCCAGTGGTAGTAAATCCTAACCCATATTATCGTCCATACCCATATTATCCATATGGCTACTAAACATCAAACCAGTTAGAATAAAATACGATAACAAACTAGAGCCACCATAAGAAATAAACGGCAACGTTATTCCCGTTATCGGAAACAAACCGATATTCATCAAGATATGAATACTCTCTTGTACGATTTTCATAACTAAAAACATGAAAATCACATTTTTCATTACTCCAACACTATTTTTATAATGTGCTACGATTATCATATTGAAACTAAAATTAACAACAAGATAACCTATAGCACCTAAAAGACCTGTGTTTGTAACCAATAAAGAAAAGGCAAAGTCGGTAATAGCTTCCGGTATGTATATCGGATTACTAAGACCATGCCCCAACCATGAACTACTGCCAATCCCTATCAGAGCATTATTAAGTTGATAAGAAGAGCTATCTAAAAATGCGACGAGACGATCCATACGATAAAAAAATGACGTTCCAAATATTTCGATAAACAATGATTGATAAAAATGATAAAAAGCTATAAATACTCCTAAAAATATTAGACCACAAGTTCCAAGCATAATAAGTGGTTTAATATTTTTAATTTTTAAAAATATCGCAGCAAATAATATAACTAAATAGAATATGACATTTCCTGTATCTGGTTCCAAGAAGGTTAAAACACTTGGAATTAAAGTAATAATTGACGATATAAGAATTGCATGATTCTCTCGTGCAACAATTATCGATAACAAAACGATTAAGACGACTTTCATAAGTTCACTAGGTTGGAAAGACATAAATCCCAGATTAATCCAAGCTCTACTGCCATTGATTATATCACCAAACATAAGAAGATAAAGAAGTAAAAAATTTAAAATAACATATAACATAAAAGCCGATTTGTATACATACCTGCGTGGTATTTTATACAGTAAAAAGATGATAAAAAAGCCAATTCCAAACCACATAATTTGTCGTGGAATATATGATATAGAATTAGCATATATATTGACCAAACTGAACATCATAAAAATTATTAGAATTACTAATATTGCGATTTTATTTTTCATATTAGTATCTTGTGCATAAAACATCAGATTAAACATATTATGTAATGAGGTGATACCGTGAATTTACCAAAAGTATTTCAAAATAAAAAGATGGACGTCAATGTCGACAATCAACAAACCCTCTTTTATGGTAACGATTCCAACGCCAGACAACCATCTTCAAAAACAATATCACCAAAAGATGTCGAAACAAAAATTAAAAATAT
>CALVQL010000022.1 GCA_944358235.1 uncultured Bacilli bacterium | reverse complement strand
CTTAAACGTGATAGTTCGTCAAATCAAGTGTTGAGTGGAGCAAAATTTGGTGTTTACTCATTAGATCATGAGTTACTTTTAGAAGTAGTAACTGATTCTTTGGGTAAAGTAAATATACAATTGCCGTATGGAGAATATTATCTTCAAGAGCTAACTGCTCCGGTTGGGTATATCATCGATTCCAAAAAATATTTCTTAGATATTGATGAACATTTACAAATAGTGGAACTCGAAATTACAAATGAAGAATTAGAGATTGTAAACGTACCAAATACGGGAATAAATACAAAAGATTTAGTGGCAAAATTAGTATGTGTAATATCGGCTATTGGTGTAATATGGGTAAGAAAATTTGCTTATCAGTATTTTTGATTCTTTTCTTATTTTGTAGTGGATACTTAATCTATTGGTGGGGAAATGACTTCTTGATAGAAAGTAAAAATTCTTTTAAAGTTAAAAACTATTTTGCAAATCGGGGGAGTGATTTTTCTAAGCCTAGTGAAGAATATCAGGGAATAATTAGTATCGATAAAATATCACTAGTTACAGGATTTTATGATATCGCGTCGCCGTTTAATGATGTCAAATATGGCATTGAGGTAATTGAAAATAGTGATTATCCGGATGAGGTGGGAAGTAATTTGGTAGTGGCTTCGCATCGAGGAAATCGAGCAAATGCTTTCTTTGATGATTTACATAAGTTAAATTTAGGTGATATGATTGATATTTATTATAAAAACAGAAAGTATCGTTACCAAGTTGCAGTTTTTTATAAAGTCGATAAAAATGGGAAAGTTGTTATTAATCGAGACAGAGATAAAACGACACTGACGTTGATAACTTGTGATCATATTGAAAGAGATAAACAAATCGTATATATTGCATATCAAATGTAAAAAATGTGTTATAATATTAAGAGGAGGAAGTTATGAAGTTTTATTGTATACCAACTTGTAGTACTTGTAAGAAAGCTCGTGATTTTCTCGATTCTTTGGCAATATCTTACGAGGAAATCAACTTGAAAGAAGAAACACCAACTGCAGAAATATTAATAGCGATGTCGAAAGCTAATGATATTTCTTTGGACAAGTTTTTTAATACAAGTGGTGAAGTTTATCGCAAATTAGAATTAAAAGATAAATTGCGAGATATGAATGATGAAGAAAAAGCAGAGTTATTAAGTGAAAATGGAATGCTTATTCGTCGACCATTATTAATTGATCAAGATAATGTTTTGATTGGTTTTAAACAAGCAGAATGGGATAGTTATTTTAGCGAAATGTAAAAAATACGTCAAATATTCATCATCTTGTTTTACGAAATAAAACCTTATAGTATAGTATTAGTATAGGAGAGTGATAGTATGATTTATCCGTCTATCGATAAAATATTGAACACGGTTGGTTCGAAGTATATCCTAGCACATGTTGCTGCTAAGAGAAGTAAACAGATGCATGCTACTGGTCATTATCAGATGAAAGAGTCAGAATATGTTTCTAAAAAAGATTTAGGACGTGCTTTGGAAGAGATAGATAAAGGATTAGTTCATTTTAAACATAACTGATTCTTTTTATTTGTGATTAATTATGTTAATATAGTGGCGGGTGAAATGCGATGAAAAAGATTGTCATTATAAAATATGGAGAGCTTACGACGAAGAAAGATAATATCAACTTGTTTATCAGTACGCTTAGAGATGAAGTTAAAAGAGCACTTGATGGGTTGAGTGCTGAGATTAGCTATGATAAGGGACGAATGTTCATTGGTGCTGATGATGAATATTATGATAAGATAATTTTAAAACTCCAAAAAGTATTTGGTATTCATGAAATTAATCTCGGTTATCAAATTGATGATAATTCGATAGAAGAAATTGAGAAGCAAGTTATCGCTCTTGTATCAGAGCGAGATTTTAAAACATTTAAAGTCGAAACTAAACGTAGTGATAAGACTTATCCTTTGACTTCGATGGAAGTTAGTCGTGCGATTGGTGGGGTCATTCTTAAGAATAAAGAAGGAATAAAAGTTGATGTACATAATCCAGAAGTAGTAGTTCATGTCGAGATTCGCCATAATAAAAGTTATATTTATTTTGATAAAATTGCAGGTCTAGGTGGCTATCCTGTTGGTGTCCTTGGAAAAGGTATGCTCATGTTAAGTGGAGGAATAGATTCTCCAGTTGCTGGATATCTTGCGATGAAACGTGGAGTTAGAATTGAAGGAGTATATTTTGAGAGTCCACCCCATACTAGTGAAGCTGCTAAAAACAAAGTAATCTCTTTGGCTAAAACTTTAGCTGATTATTCCGGATATATAAAATTGCATGTCGTCAATTTTACGAAGATTCAGGAGACAATTTTAAAAGAATGCCCTCGTGAATATTTAATAACGATAATGCGTAGAATGATGTATCGTATAGCGTATCGTATAGCGTTAAAAAATAATGCTAAGGTAATTATCAATGGTGAATCGATTGGTCAAGTGGCAAGTCAAACATTAACTAGTATGTATGCTATTAATTCGGTTATCGATATGCCAGTTATAAGACCAGTTGCATGTTTTGACAAGTTAGATATTATCGATATCGCAAAAAAGATAGAAACTTATGATATTTCAATTCAGCCATTTGAAGATTGTTGTACGATATTCGTACCAGAACATCCCGTTATAAATCCCGATCGCGCAAAATGTAGTGAATATGAAACGTATTTTGATTATGAATCCTTAATCGATGAAGCGATTAGAAACGAAGAAGTTATAAAAGTTGAAAATAAGGTGTCGCGTGAGTTCAATAATATCTTGTAAAAAAGGACTTTTAATAATATAATAATATTATAGTAGGTGATAATAGATGAATATTAAGGTGGTTATTGTATGGATTTTTGCGATTATCTTGTTTGCTGGTCTAGGAGTTTTTGGACTAGTTAATCAGGATTTACTCGTAGATGAAAGTGAAGATACTTATGTTCCGAAGGAAGATGTGGCAAGTAGTGCTCGTACTTGTTCTAAGGATTTAGCAGCTGGTAGAAGTAGTTACAGCTTTTTAGTAAATGCTGACACAAACTTAATCGATCGTGTGACGATTACGTATACTGCTACTAGTTTAGATATCGATAATTATACGGCAGCTGCAAATATTAATAATCTCGATATTGCAGGAATGACGACACAGTTAAATGGTACATCTAGCGATTTTTCATTAATCGTTCAAATTAATATGGCGACATTTAACGAAGCTGATATTGCGGCATATGAAACCGATTTCAGTCGTCTTTCGATAGTTGCTAAAAATGTTCGTGATTATACACAGTATCAAAGTGAAATTGCCACTGGAACAGGTGTAACTGATTACGTTTGTGATTAAAAGTTGAAAAATCACCCATAATAATAATGGGTGATTTTAAATGCAAAAACATATCAATTATCATTATAAATGTACGGATTTGATGCAAGAAAATGAGTATGAAAGAATATTATTTGAATACGATAATCCCTATGGGTATAATTTAGGATCGAATTCAAAAAGAACAATTGATTATGAAAATATGATTAATTGTCCGCGAAATTCCGTAAATAGAGACTTACTAGCAAAAAAAAGATAGTAGGTTATCTTTTTTTTATGTTATAATACCTTCGAGAGGTGGAAAAATATGAAAATATTAACGATAAATGCTGGTAGTTCATCGATGAAATTCAGCGTAATGGAAATACCGGAAAATAGAGAACTCATAAATGGTTATTTCCAAAGAATTGGTTTGGATGGTAGTTTTTATGATTTAAAAATGAATGGTGAAAAATTGCATCGTGATATAGTTTTAAACGATCATCTAGATGCTTTGGAGTGTATAAAAAAAGAAGTTGTCGATTTGGGAATAGTTGCTAATCTTGACGATATCGATGCTGTTGGTCATCGTGTCGTTCATGGTGGTGAGGAGTTTAAGCAAAGTGTTCTTGTCGATGATTCTGTAATCGAAAAATGTCGTAAATTAAGTAAGTTAGCTCCGTTACATAATCCAGCTAATGTCACTTGTATTGAAGCTGCTATTAAAGCTTTTCCAGGTAAACCACAGGTAGTAGTTTTTGATACGTCTTTTCTTCAAACGATGGAGCCGGCGAATTTCTTGTATCCAGTACCTTATGAGTGGTATCAAAAGTATGGTGTAAGAAAATATGGTGCTCATGGAACTAGTCATAAATATGTATACCAGAAATTGTGTGAAGAACTTGGTAATGACAACTTAAAAGTTATCTCATGTCATATTGGAAGTGGAGCGAGCGTTTGTGCTATTGATGCTGGTAAAGTCGTTGATATTTCTATGGGATTCTCACCATTGGCAGGAGTCATGATGGGAACTCGCTCAGGTGATATCGATCCTACTGTCGTTCAATACATGATGGAAGAAACTGGTATGTCGGTTGATGAAGTAATTAATGTGTTGAATAAGCAAAGTGGTTTTTTAGGAGTATGTGGTTATAGTGATTCACGCGATGTTGAGGCAGGAATTAAAGACGGTAATGAATTGTGTATTTTAGCACAAGAGATGTATGCTCGAAGAGTTGCTAATTATATTGCTAATTATAATAATCAATTAAATGGTGCTGATGCGATAATATTCACAGCCGGATTAGGTGAGAATGCCATCGATACTCGTCGTGATATTGTAGAAAAAATTGCATCACTTAATGTGTTCCTCGATTCAGAGAAAAATAATTTCCGTGGTGAATTCCGTAAAATATCGACTGAAGATTCTAAAATTTCTGTTTATGTAGTTCCGACTAATGAAGAATTAATGATTGCTCAAGATACATATGATTTAGTGAAGTAATTGAGGGATAGATGCTTTTTAAATCAATTCATAAACAGATTGTAAAGAAAATTAAGGAATACGATACAATCGTCATTGCTCGTCATATTGGGCCGGATCCTGATGCTGTAGCTTCACAAATTGCGTTAAGGGAAATTATTAAGCTTAACTTTCCACAAAAGAAGGTTTATGCTATTGGAAGTGGAGTTGCGCGATTTAGATATTTCGGTCTTTTAGACAAGTTAGATAATGTCGATTTATCAAATGCGCTTCTCATAATTACTGATGTTCCGCGTTTTGATCGAGTTGATGGAGCTAATAAAGAGAATTATAGATATACGATAAAAATCGATCATCATCCTTGTGATGAACAAGTATGTGATTTAGAATTGGTTGATGATACGTCTTCTAGTGCATGTCAATTAATTACAGAAATTGTTTATCAAACTAAATTGAAGCTCAATAGACAGATTGCAGAAGTTTTGTTTATGGGAATCGTTGCCGATAGTGATCGCTTTTTACTATCTTATACGACTCCTAAGACATTGCTATTGGCAGCTAAATTGTTAAATGATTATAATTTTGAGTTAAAACCTCTTTATAATAATCTCTATGAGCGCGGTATACAGGAGCGTCGTTTTGAGGCTTATATTATAAATAATATCGTCATAACGGAAAATGGTTTTGGCTATATAAAGATAACCGATAAGATTATTCATGAATTCGGTGTTGATTCATCAACAGCTTCTAACATGGTAAATGATCTTAATTTTATCAAAGAACTTCGAGTATGGGCTTTTTCTTCTTATGATGAAAAGGCCGATATATATAAGATAAATATTCGCAGTCGCGGTGTCGTTATAAATGAAGTTGCGGAAAAATTTAATGGTGGAGGTCATAAGTTTGCTTCAGGCGCCCGTTTATCTACTGAAGAAGAAGTCGATAAATTATTCCGTGCTTTAGATGAAGAATGCCGTATTAATAAGGACAGTTAATGTCCTTTTTATTTTTTAGAGATATAACGTGCTTTATTTTAAAATATTTAGTATAATGATGGTGGTGATTGTATGAATAATCTTAAAGTTGTATTTATGGGAACTCCGGAGTTTTCTGTTCCTACGCTCGAAGCTCTAATAGCAAATACAAATGTGGTCTTAGTTGTAACACAACCAGATGCCTTTGTTGGACGCAAAAAAGTTTTAGTACCGAGTCCTGTTAAAAAATGTGCATTAGATCATAATATCGAAGTTTTTACTCCCGATAAGATTCGGAAAGAATATGCGAGTATTTTCGAATATCATCCTGATATAATAATTACTTGTGCATATGGACAGATTATTCCTAAAGATTTGCTCGAGTATCCAAAGTATGGTTGTATTAATGTTCATGCATCTTTGCTTCCTAAGTATCGTGGATCATCACCGATTTATCAAGCTATTCGTGATGGCGAAGAGAAAACAGGTATAACTATCATGTATATGGATGAAGGCGTCGATACAGGAAATATTATTGCGGCTCGCGAAATTCCTATTTCTAATGTCGATACCTTGGGAACTTTATCGGATAAATTGAGTAAATTAGGTAGTGAATTATTACTTAAGACTTTGCCGGTAATTGTCGATGGTACAAATTTTGATATTCCTCAAAATTCATTATTGGCGACCCATACAAAACTCATCAAAAGAGAAGATGAACGTATTGATTTTAATCAATCAAAAGAAGCAGTTTATAATCAGATCCGTAGTTTGAACCCATCACCTTTAGCAAATACTTTAATCGATGGAGAGGAATGGAAGATCGTCGAAGCGCGTGTCGGTAGTGATGAAAAAGGAGAAATTGGAGTAATAGATCATGTATATAAAGACGGCTTTGGCATAAACTGTGCTGATGGGGAAATCGTCGTTACACGTATTAAACCGGCCTCGAAAAAGGAGATGGCCGTTCGAGATTTCTTTAATGGTTATGATAAAAATAAACTCTTAGGTAAAAAGGTTGGTTGAGATGTTTAAAAAGAAGAAACAAAATAACGATGAACCAGTTATGGAAAATTACTGGGATGTCTTTGTTCGTAATTATCGAGACAGTGAAGGATTTAGAGTTTTAGTGAAACTTGGAGGATATTTTATCTTTGTCGGAATTCTGGTAATCCTAGCAATAGGGGTTAAAGATGTTAATCGAGAAAGAGATGATAGCTCAGACCAAACTGAAGAAGTCGTAACAGTTAATTATCCGGAATTATTGGATAATATCATGGATAGAGAAGATGATTTTTCGATACACGTGCATGTAGATGATCAAGATTATGAGATTCGAGCAACGTTTATAGATAATGTTATGGAAGGGTATTTAGAGACCAGTGGTGGTACTGTAAAATTTCGAATAGCTGACGGTCAGGTTTATGAAGTGAATTTGCATGATGAAATCGTAAATCCGAATCTTTTTAGTAATATGAATCTATCTTTAGTAGTTCCTTCTTCTTTAATAGAACTCTTAAAAAATACTAGTTATCAAGAAGATAATGGTACTTTCATTTATAATTTGTTTATAGATGGAATTTCTTATGAGGTAAAAGTAAATATTACAGAAGATGCTGTCGATGGTATCGAAATTCTTAGTGATAATGCAAGTTATATATATGAATATTAAATCTAAAAAGGAGTTTTTATGAAAATAGTTGTAAATACACTTACTTTGTTGCGTTTAGTCGCAACGTTTTTCCTGCCAGTTTTGTGGCGCTTTTGTTCATCTATTAGTGTTTTAGGAATTGTTGCGATAATCTTACTAACGGATTTCTTTGATGGTTTTTTATCGCGTCGTTTTCACGTTCAATCATTGTTTGGTAGTCTCGCTGATGCAATATCAGATAAATTATTTGGAATTGCTATTGTTTTGATGATTGCGCTTAATTATCCTATATTTTATTTTATAGTAGGGATGGAAATTTTAATCGCTCTTATAAATGTTGTTGCGGCTTTCTTAGGAGCTAAGACACAATCGAGTATAATTGGTAAGAGTAAGATGTGGATATTGGGTCTTGCTACACTATGTGGAATAATTGCCGTATTTAAAACAGATATGATTAATTCTTTGAATGTCGAATGGATAATATCGTTATTAGAATTTTTTACTTTAAATGAAGATATTATTTTAATTGCGGTTGTAGGCGTTACTGTTGGGGCAGAAATTATAGTTGCAATTGATTATGCGATAAATCTATATAAAAATAAAAAGGGAAGAATTAAGTTTGATTTTAAGGATTCTAAAACAATAAAAAAGGTCTTATTTGATACGGAGTATTATCTTAATAATCGTAATCTTTCTTTATCAGAACATTTCATGAGAAGTTAGAGTATTTCTTGTTGACGGTCATTAAGTGCAAGAAATTTGGCCTTTTACGACAATTAACTTTACATTAAAAATTTTATTTGTTATACTATGTTTGACAGTTAAGTGGGCAGAATATCCCACTTTTGTTATTGTTTAGGAGGAAAATATGGACACTATTTTGGCAAAAATAAGAGAATTGATTGAAAGTCCCATGCAAGAGATGGATATCGTCGTCGATAGCGTAGTTTGGGAAACGGAAAATAAACTTAATACTTTGCGAATAGTATTAGATAGAGTAAACGGGCTAGATATCGATGCCATCGTCGAGGCGACTAATGTTATAAATCCTATTTTGGATGAATATGATTTGATCGATCAGGAATATGTTTTAGATATATGTAGTAAGGAAAGAGGTTAAAAGTATGAATGGTAAGGAATTTATTAAGGCTTTAAAAAATATAATTGAGGAGAAAAACATCGATGAGGATATCGTTTACGATGCGATGGAGCAAGGACTTATTACAGCTTATAAGAAAAACTATAATTCTAAGACGAATGTTCGTGTAGATATCAATCGTAAAACGGGTGAATTTAAAGTATATCGTTATTATGTTGTCGTCGATGAATATATCGAAGGTGATGAGACGACTGATGAGGAAGGAAATGTCGTTTATCTTGATCCGGAAATAAATGAGGATGCTCAATTATTACTCGAAGATGCTAAAGAATTGGTTCCTGATATTAAAGTTGGAGAGACGATTGAAGAAGAAGTTACTCCAAAGGATTTTGGTCGTGTTGCAGCTTCTACTTGTAAGCAAGTTGTTACCCAAAAAATTAGAGAAGCTGAGAGAAATTCGATAATATCAGAATTTGCTGACAAGCAAGATGAGTTAATGGTTGGGCTTTTGGCGATGGAAGATGCTAAAAATTATTATGTCGATTTAGGTAGAACTCGTGGAATTCTTCCAAAATCAGAGATGATACCTGGAGAAACTGTTAAGATGGGTTCGAGTATTAAAGTCTATATTTCCAAAGTTGAAGCAAATAATAAAGGACCTTTAGTTTTATGTACACGTAAACATCATGGCTTTGTAAAACGTCTTTTCGAAACGGAAATTCCGGAACTTCAAAGTGGTATTCTCGAATTACATGCAGTAGCTCGTGAACCAGGCGTTAGAAGCAAAGTTTCCGTTTCTAGTACGAATGATCGAATTGATCCTATCGGTACTTGTATCGGTGAACGCGGATCACGTATTGCAAATATTTTAAAAGAATTAAATGGCGAAAAAATCGATTTGGTCTTATATAGTGATGATAATGCAGAATATATAAAAAATGCCTTGTCACCTGCTAAGAACGTCATTGTAAGTATTATCGATGAAACTAAAAATCGTGAAGCTTTGGCGATTGTCGATGAAGATAATTTGAGTTTAGCAATTGGTAAGAAAGGCGTTAATATCCGTCTTGCTAGTAAACTTACTAAATTTAAGATTAACGTCAAGACGATGCAACAGATTCAAGAAGAAGGTAATCAATAATGAAAAAGATTCCTATGAGGACTTGCGTCGTATCGAAAGAAAAATTGCCGAAAAAGGAACTCATTCGTATTGTCAATACAGCAGATGGTGTTATAATCGATGAAACGGGCAAGGTCAATGGTCATGGTTGCTATTTAAAGAAAGATGCTGATATCATAAATAGGGCTCGTGAGAAGAAAATATTGAATAGATATTTAGAAGTAGATGTTACCGATAGTATATATGATGAATTATTAGAAAAAATAAAATAAGAAAGAGGTGGTACTCATGATGAGTGTTCAAGATTATGCAGAGGATATGAATTTTACAGTTCAGGATGTCTTAAATAAATGCAAGGAATTAGGTATTAAGATAAACTCAAAAGATGATATATTGGATTATGATGCTATCGTAATGCTCGATAATTCGATGAATTTGATTAATACCGATTCTGAGCTGAATTTTGAAGAAACTGATGCTATTGATAGTGTCGTCGAAGATTTGATGCTCGATGATAACATCAAGTCAATATCCGATAATCATACTGTTTCTAAAGAAAAAGTAAAGAAAAATAAAGGCGATAATCAGAGTAATAAAGATTATTTAAATAAGAAGAAACAGATGTATAAACACAAAGAAAAGTTGACGTCAAATAAGATGGATAGTAGTGATGATGTCGTTCTTTATAAAGAAGGAATGACAGTTGCGGATTTAGCTGATTCTTTGGGTGTTGCTGGTGTTGATCTTGTAAAGAAATTGATAACGATGGGACTCATGATTAGTTTGACACAAACAATAGATTATGAAAGTGCTGAAATCGTTACGATGGAATACGGTAAGACTCTTAAGAAGAGTGAAACACAAGATATAACTAATTTTGAAAATTATGAGATTATTGACGATGAAAAAGATTTAGTTCCGAGACCAGCAGTTGTAACCATCATGGGTCATGTCGATCATGGTAAGACGACGCTTTTGGATTATATTCGTAATTCGCATGTCGTCGATAAAGAATTCGGTGGGATAACACAACATATAGGTGCTTATCAAATTGAGTATAAGGGAAATAAATTGACATTTATCGATACTCCAGGACATGCAGCATTTACAGAAATGCGTGCTCGTGGTGCTAGTATTACGGATATCGTTATTATAATTGTCAGTGCTGAAGATGGTGTAATGCCGCAGACGAAAGAAGCTATTGATCATGCTTTAGCAGCTGAAGTACCTATTGTCGTTGCTATTAATAAAATAGATCGTCCAGATGCCAATCCGGAGCGCGTTATGACGGAAATGGCTGAATATAACATTACTCCAGAAGAATGGGGTGGAAATATTCCATTTGTCAAGATCAGTGCTAAGACTGGAGAAGGGGTCGATAAATTAATCGAAACGATTCTCGCTATTGCTGAGGTAAATGAGTACAAAGCAAATCCTAATCGATATGCTTTAGGAACAGTTATCGAATCGCGTATCGATAAAGCTTTAGGTGGAGTTGCTAGTATTTTGATTCAAAATGGAACACTTCGTTTGGGCGATCCGATCGTAGTAGGTACAGCTCATGGACGTGTCAGAACTTTACGTAATGACTTAGGTAAAGATATCGTCGAAGCTGGGCCTTCAATGCCAGTAGAGATTACGGGATTATCGGATAATCCTTCGGCCGGAGACAAATTCATGGCGTTCGAATCGGAAAAAGAAGCTCGTGAAATTGCCGATAAGCGTCTTATTCAAGCTAAAGAAGTTCGCGTTAAAAAGCCAGTTTTAAGCTTTGATGAGTTATTTGCTCAGATTCAATCAGGAGCTAAGGAAATCAAAGTTGTATTAAAATGTGATGTTCGAGGTAGTGAAGAAGCTGTCAAAAATTCGTTAGAGAAGATCGACGTTGAAGGCGTTAAGATTAAAGTTATACGTAGTGGTATTGGAACAATTACGGAAAGCGATATAATTTTAGCTAATGCTTCTAATGCGATTGTTTTAGGATTTAATGTCGTTCCAAGTAATAAAACGCGTGAAGTTGCTAAAGAATATAATGTTGAAATGCGTCTTTATACGATAATATATAAGTTAGTCGAAGAGATGGAACAAGCTATGCGCGGAATGCTCGATCCAGAGTATGAAGAAGTAACTGTTGGTACTTGTGAAGTTAAAAAGATTTTCAAATTCTCAAAGGTCGGTAATATTGCTGGAGTGATGGTTACAAGTGGTGTAATCAAAAACAATTCTAACGTACGTATTATCCGTGATGGTGTTATTATCTATGATGGCAAAATATCTTCTGTACAGAGAGGAAAAGATGCCGTCAAAGAAGTTAAAAATGGCTTTGAATGTGGTATTACGATAGAAGGATATAATGACATTAAAGAAGGCGATGTCTTTGAGACATATGAAAGTGTCGAGGTAAAAAGATGAGTGTAAAGATAGAGCGTATTGCTAGTGAAATATCTCGTGAACTTTCTAGTATTATGCTTTTAGAAGCAAAGGACGAAACGTTAAAGCACGTAACTATTACGGGATGTGTTGTTACGAACGATTTAGGTTTAGCAAAGGTATATTATACGTATATGGGTGATGAAAATCTCGATGATGTCAAGAAAAATCTTGAGGTTGCAGCACCATATTTGCGAAGTGTCTTAGCTAATAGAATCGATATCCGTCATACTCCTGAATTGAAGTTTTATTTTGACGATTCAGTAGCTTATGGTGAAAATATCGAAAGAATTATTAGAAAAATTCACGAAGAGAATAATCAAGAGGATAAGTAAAAACTTATCCTTTTTGATGATATAATGTTGTTAAAAGTGAGTGATTAGTTATGATAAATGGTGTTTTAATAGTTGATAAACCCCAAGGTATTACTTCCCGTGATGTTGTAAACTCTCTGATGAAAAAATTTAATATAAAAAAAATCGGTCATACGGGAACGCTCGATCCTCTTGCAACAGGGGTTTTAGTTGTCACTCTTGGGCGCTATACTAAACTTAATGATGTTCTTACTAGTTCCTATAAAGAGTATATAGCAACTATGAAATTGGGAATTATAACGGATACATTGGATATAACTGGAAAAGTTTATGAAACGCAAGATGTATCTGTTGATTGTACCGATGTCGATAGGGTATTAAAGAGTTTTTTAGGAACGTATGCCCAAGAAGTGCCGGCTTATTCAGCTGTTAAGGTACGAGGTAAGAAATTATACGAATATGCGCGAGCTAATGAAGCAGTTGAATTACCAAAAAGAGATGTCGAGATAAAAGAAATAGAACTTCTTAGGTTTGATGGTGATAATGTAGAATTTAGGGTTTTAGTTTCGAAAGGAACCTATATTCGTAGTCTAATAAGGGACATTGGTGCTGTTTTAGGTGTTGGAGCGACAATGACTTCCCTTAGAAGAATACGCCAAGGAAAATTTACGATAGATGAGTCTTCGTCTTTGGATGATATTTTAAACGATAAATATTCTTTATTACAGTTAGAAGATGTTTTGGATTTAGTAATCGTTGAATGTGATCGAGAACTTACTAAAAAGGTTACTAATGGGGTTAAAGTACCATTTAATACTAATAAAGATTTCCTCTTATTTAGATATGGCGAAAAAAATCTGGCTCTCTATAAACGAGATGGAGATATTTTTCGAATGTTTTTAAAATTAGATTAAAAAAGACTTCAACTAATTTGAAGTCTCTATTTTTTTGTGTCTAATTATTCCAAGCGCTTTTAAGATTTCGATTATTATAATTGATATCAAAGATAATAATATTCCGTAGATGTAACAGTTTGTAGGTAAGACGATAAGTTGAAATATCTCTCTTAATGGTGTAAATAGTACGATTGTAATTAAGAGAATGGAGATAAGAGCAGCAATATTTAATTTATTATTTCTGAATATGCCAATCTTGAATAACGAGTGATCGCTACGTAAATTAAATGCTTGGATGATTTGTGAAAGCCCTAGAACCATAAATGCCATCGTCCTACCGCCATCAACGGAAAGAGTAGCATTATAACCAATTCTAAAGGCAATTAGTGTCAGTATTCCGAAGAATAATCCTTGAATTATAATACGTGCTCCTAAGCCGTGAGCAAATATACTCTCATCTTTTTTTGTCGGCTTTTCTTTCATTATGTTTTCATCGACACTTTCCATCCCTAATGCAATTGCGGGAAAGCTATCAGTTGCAAGATTAATCCATAATAATTGCATGGATAGAAGGGGAGATTGATGCCAAAAAAGCATAGATAGGAAAACTGCTACAACCTCACCAATATTTGTACCTAAGAGGAAGCTTACTACTTTTTTGATATTAGCATATATTCCGCGACCTTCGCGTACAGCATCGACGATTGTCGCAAAATTATCATCGAGTAAAGTCATATCAGCGGCATTTTTAGCAACATCAGTACCCGTTATTCCCATTGCACATCCAATATCAGCGGCTTTTAATGCTGGAGCATCATTTACACCATCACCAGTCATTGCAACTACTTGATTTTTTTCTTGCCAAGCTTTGACGATGCGGATCTTATTCTCTGGAGAAACACGAGCATATACTTTTATTTTAGGAAGAACATTTGCCAGCTCTTCATCGGACATTTTGTCTAGTTCAACACCGGTTATCGCGATATCATCAGTTTCTAATATTCCGAGGTCACGAGCAATAGCGGTAGCAGTTTTTATATGGTCTCCGGTAATCATAATTGGCGTAATTCCCGCCTCTTTACATGTTGCGACTGCTAGTTTGGCCTCACTACGTGGTGGGTCGATCATTCCAACTAATCCCATAAAGTTTAAATCAGTTTCTAATGATGCACTGTTGATAGTATCTGGTAGAGTAGAAATCTCTTTATAGGCGATAGCAATGACTCGAAGAGCATCGTTACTCATCTCATCATTTATCTTCTTGGCAAGTTCGATATTTCCGGTTACCAGACGGTTTATTAAAACATCAAATGCTCCTTTAACTATAACGTATAATTTGCGGTCGATGCGATTTACAGTACTCATCATCTTACGATCGGAATCGAATGGTAATTCAGTAATTCGTGGGTAGATATCCTCTAACTCATCTTTAGAAGAACCGTTTTTTAAAGCGGCCATTATTATGGCGGTTTCTGTCGGATCCCCGATGAGTTCTACGCCATTATCCTCTATTGATACGGAACCATCACAACAGAGTGTTGCAAATTGCAATAGCTTGCGAATTTCCGAACTGTTATTATCCGAAATATCTTCTAAAGTGTTTCCTCTTTCGCAATACGCTTTTACTAATGTCATACGATTTTCAGTAAGGGTACCCGTTTTATCGGATGCAATAATCGACGCACTGCCCAATGTCTCGACGGCTGGCAAGTGACGTATTAATGCATTTTTTTTGACCATTCGTTCTACTCCGATTGATAAAACAATGGTTACGATGGCTGGTAATCCTTCAGGAATTGCTGATACAGCTAAAGATACAGCAGTCATGAAAAGCTCCAGAGGTGGTAAGTCGTTGATAAGACCAATTATAAAGATAATAAGACAAGCAATTAAAGCGAGTATCCCCAAGTATTTTCCGAGTTTTGCTAGTTTTTCTTGAAGAGGAGTTTTTTTCGTGGAATCTTCAGTTAGAAGTGTTGCAATGTGTCCTACTTCAGTATTCATTCCGGTTGCAGTAACGACGGCTTTAGCACTTCCATAAGTTACACTACAACTAGAGTAGAGCATGTTTAAGCGATCACCTAAAGCTGAGTTTTCATCAGCAATAAAATTTTCATTCTTATCTGTTGGAACGGATTCTCCGGTTAAAGCAGCTTCTTCACTTTTCAGATTAAAACTTTCGATAATTCGAGCATCTGCAGGAATAAAATCGCCAGCTTCAACGTGAATGATGTCACCTGGTACGAGTTCTTCTGCTGCTATCAAATCTTCATCATTATCGCGAACAACTCTGGCATGTAACGTCGCCATATTTCGAAGGGAATCCAAAGCTTTTTCGGCCTTACTTTCCTGTAAAACACCCATTATAGCGTTGAGAATTACGATAAGAATTATTAAAATAGGCTCAAAAAATTCTTTACTTTCACCTTCGATAATCGCAATCGTGAAAGAAACTAGCGCCGCTATAAGTAATATAATAATCATTATGTCGTTAAACTGTTTTAAAAAGCGAATGAAGATATTTGTCTTCTTTTTCGTCTGTAATTTGTTTTCGCCATATTGATTAAGGCGCTTTTTCGCTTCTTCACGACTTAGACCCTTATTGGCATCACTTTTAAGTGAAGTGATTACCGTATTTATATCTTTATCATGAAATGTCATTAACAAGATCCTTTCAATTCTGGTATTATATCTTTACTATTATTGATGATGCGTGAAATATATTGTTGATAATCAGCGATTTCTTCAGCTTTAAAGTCTTTGAATAATTGACTTATAAATTGTTGTTTTACTTCGATGATATCCTGGATTATTTTTTTTGAAGTGTTGCTCAAATATATATGAATTTTACGATGATCTTTGTTGTCTTTTTGGCGATTGAGTAATTTTTTTGCTTCGAGACTGGTTATTGCTTCGGATATCTTGCTTTTGGATAATAAGCGAAAGTTGGCAATTTCTTGGGCAATGTTAAAATCGGGATTATCATTTAGGAAATCGAGTATCTTTATTTCGAGAAATGATAGTTGATATTTTTCTTTTAATGGCTCAAATATCATCTCACATTGTCTATTTAAAATATTTAAATTTGTTATGATATCAAGTGTATTCATCGTACCTCCATTAAAGTTCCAAATAGGAACTATATCTTCTATAATTATAATTTTTATTAGAATATTTAGCAATATATATATGTAGTATTTGACATATATGCGTTTCTTCATAATCGTCTTTTTTCTTCTTTTATTATGTGATATAATCATCATAATAGAAGGTGATTAAGTGCGATTTTTTAAATATATAATTTTATCGATAGTTACTTTTTTTACTTTTAATTTAATTGCTCTTGCTGCGCCTTTTTCAATTACTGTTAATATGGAAGCGACGATAACGGATAATACCTTATCGATTGTCGTCGGCTTTAAAGATGAAGAAGTTCAAGCTATTTCGCACTATATTTCATACGATGCAGAAATGCTCAGTTTGATCGATGTCGTCTCCTTAGAAAATTTTACGGTTACCAAAAGTAATGAAGTCGAAGATGGGAAATATAGAACATTGAAGATATTAGCGGACACTGATGGTTCTTTTTATGATACGAATTATGCGGTAATAATCTTCGAATTAAAAGATAAATTTGCGGTAAAGGAAAGTACACATGTTTTTTTCTATGGTTATGAAGCAGCGGGAAGTGATATGGTGCTCATGCGTAATTCCGGTGTCGATATAAATTTACGTCGTGATACATCGTCGACGATGTTGTATACTTCCGCAAATATCGATAATTTTACACGTATTCGAATATGGTTGGAAGAAAATCTTTTGAAATTGGTTATTGGTGTTGTCGTATTTATTGGAGTAATTATTATCATCGTCAATCTTCCTTCACCGAAAAAAGGAATATCTCGAGAAAAGAAAATTGCTCATCAAATAAAGAGTGGTGCGGCAAAGGATAACGAATATATAACTCCCGTAAAAGTAAATCTAGCAAATGTCGATAAGATGTTAGATAAAGAGGAACCTAAGGAGGAGACGGTAATAAATCCCTTTGTGCATAATGCAACACTTAATACACCCAAAACGGATACCATAAAAGAAGAGAAAGCGGATGTAAAAGAGGACGATATTTTTATCGAGTTACCAGATGATGAAAAGAAAAGTGATGATGGTCTGGCAGTGATAAATCCAATAACTTTTGAGGATAGTAATAAGTCAACTAAAGATGATGATGATAAGATAGAGTTTTTAAGTTTAGTCATGTTGTTAATTTTGGGAATGTTGTGTTTAAGTTCACCAGTAATAGCTGATAGTGAATCATTAGAGCGAATTCGTGATTGCGTCGTCGGCAATATCCCTTATGAGTCTTCTTTGGACGTCAATTCGGATGGAAGTGTCGACGTTATCGATGTCGTTTATGAAAAAAACGCATAAAAAAATTGACAAAAGTTGATCTCTTGCATATAATTTAATACATAAAGCAATTGATGAAGACGTCGAATAAAGGCCTTCTTAAAGAGAGTCTGTGGTTGGTGAAAACAGATAAGAAGTTTTGTTCGAAGATCACTTCTGATGTGATTAGGGGATAATCCTAATACGTTAGTTCGCGTTAAGACATAATGAGAGCATGAAAGTCATGAAGTAGGGTGGTACCACGGAGTAAGTTCGTCCCTATGTTTATGGCTTTTTTTTTGGAGGTTTTTATGAATACGGAATATGAAGTAAAAATTTTGGATGTCGACCATGATTCTATCGTTGCTAAATTAGAAAGTCTTGGTGCACAAAAAGTGATGGA
>CALVQL010000021.1 GCA_944358235.1 uncultured Bacilli bacterium | reverse complement strand
GAAAAAGAGTATGAAAACTTATTTTCTAGTAAATTTACCCGTGGCTTTTTAGCTCTTCTCATAAATGAGATAACTGCTTCAAAATCGCTTATCTTTGGTGTCTTGAATAGTTTAAATAAATTTTTTGGTGGCAATGTCTCTGTTGCTGTAATAATTCTAATTTCTAATATTTTACTCTTTTTAATAACTGTATTTTTTCTGTCGGTTTTAGAAATAGGGCGGAATAGGTATTTTTTGGAACAGAGAAGATATTTAAAAACTAATGTCGAGAGCTGTTTTTATCCGTATCGTAAACGTCGCAATTTTCGATTAGCGCTTATCTTATTGTTTAAAGATTTATATCTGTTTTTATGGAGTTTTACGATAATTGGGGGAATTATAAAATATTATGAATATGCAATGATTCCTTATGTCTTGGCAGAAAATACGCATATCAAGCGAAAAGAGGCTTTTTTGTTGAGCAAAGAATTGATGCGTGGAAATAAAATGGCATTGTTTAAGTTGGACTTGTCACTTTTAGTATGGCGATTGCTTGGAGTATTTACCTTTAATTTATCGAATATATTATTTACGAATATTTATAAGGTGACTTTGTATAGTGAATTTTATGCTACTATTAGAATGGAAAAGAAGCCTTACTTAACTGATGGCGAATTATTAAGTAATGATGCATTATATGTTAGCGAACCTGTGATGGCTAGTTATCCAGAAGCGGTAAAGAAAAAACATGTTTTTAAAATAAATTATAAGAGAGATTATAGTCTTACTACATATATTATGTTTTTCTTTACCTTCAGTCTCTGTGGTTGGATTTGGGAAGTTTTACTACATTTAGTTAATTATGGAGTTTTGGTTAATCGTGGGACTCTTTATGGACCGTGGCTACCGATATATGGGTTTGGTGGTGTAGCGATTCTCGTAATATTAAAAAAGTTTCGTAACAATTATTTTTGGATGTTTGCTATGTCTTTATTGCTCTGTACGACGATTGAATATTTTACGGGATGGTATTTGGAGACTTTTCGGAATTTAAGATATTGGAATTATACTGGATATTTTTTAAACTTGCATGGAAGAGTAAGTTTAGAAGGAGCCATTATGTTTGGTCTTGGTGGGTGCGGATGTACGTATATTTTGGCGCCATTGCTCGATGATCTATATAAAAAAATTAATCCCAATATTAAAAAGTGGGGAACGTTAATTCTTTTAGTTATATTTGTCTTTGATTGGTGTTATTCGACTTTTGTAATGCCGAATATGGGGAAGGGAGTATCGAGTACTGTCGAAATGATTTTCTCGATATTGCAATAAAAAAATTGCTATAATAAATAGCGATTTTTTTATTTATTCTTCTCGTTGATTTTTGTTGCTATATTTTGAATGTTTTCTTTTCCAAAAGCGTTTAGGACTTCAATTGGAACGGCAAATATAATGGTGTTTGATTGATCGGATGAAACATCATTAATTGTCGATAGTGTTCTTAAATGTAATGCCCCAGGAGAAGACGACATTATTCTTGCAGCTTCGGCAAGATTGTCAGCAGCTTCTTTTTCTCCTGCTGCTTTGGTAATAACGGCTTGTTTTTCTCTTTCAGCTTCAGCAACACGAGCAATTACTCTTTGCATTTCCTCTGGTAGTTTGATATCTTTTAGTTCGACGTTTTCGACTTTTATACCCCATGGATCAGTTGCTTCATCGATTATCTTACAAATTTCAGTAGATATTTTATCTCTTTCAGTCAAGAGCTCATCTAAAGATACGGCACCAACGGCATTGCGCATCGTCGTCTGAGCTAGTTGACTTACCGCATATTGGTATCTTTCGACAGCAATAATTGCTTTAGCAGCATCAAATACCTTGTAATATAATACGGCGTTTATGCGAATACTGACATTGTCCTTTGTTATAGCGTCTTGTTCCGGAACATCGACAGCTTTGGTACGAATATCAACTTTGCGATATGACTGAATTATTGGTAGTACTAAATTCCATCCAGGATTCAAGATTTTTTTGAATTTACCAAATTGAAATAAAATGCCACGCTCATATTCGTCAACTTGACGAATCGATGATAAAAGTAAGCCGATTAAAAGAATAATAATAACATAAATCATAAGTGTAAACTCCTTTCAGATATATTGTATTATCAAAAGATATAAAATACAACTAATAATTGACTTTTTTTGGCGAATAAAGTAGTATTAAACTATAGGATGGTGTTGAATATGAGTAAAAACAAAAAGAACTTTGTTATTGGTATTGGAAGTGCAGCTTTAATATTTTTTATGGGGCTTTTGTATTTGACTGTTCCCGCGTATTATGGCCTTGGAGAAATGGCTAATATCGATACTAATGATCTTTTACTCAGTGCGTTACTCGTATATTCTGTCGTCAATTTTGGGGAGTATGTAATCCTCGGAAAAAATCCAACTAGTGAAAATGTCTATTTGACGATAGTTGCATCGTTTGTCGGTTTGGTAAATGTTGGACTTAGTATGTTTATCAATAAATCGATGAATTTGTCGATGAGTATGCTCTTATTTGTCGTCTTGGTATTATGCGTTAAGTTATTTACGATAGATTATTATCATGATCGTAAAGATGCTTACTATTATGTCGAAGGTTTATTTACAGCTATATTTGGTATTGTCGGTGTTGTCACTTCGTTTAATCTCTTCGACGATACAGTTTTACAGACGATGATGTTAGGTTTTTTACTCATTCTTATCAGTGTCATTAGAAGTTCTAATGTAGCAATAAAAAGCATGTTAAAGTCAAAACGCTTTTTGCGTCGAATTAAGTTAAAATAGGTGGTTTTAGTGAAAGTTGTAAAAGATTTTTATGATTATGAAATATTGGATATGGCAAATGGGCAAAAATTGGAACGTTGGAATGAGATTTTGCTGTCTCGACCAGATCCGCAAATAATATGGACGCAAAAGATGCGTCCTACTCTTTGGGATAGTGTCGATGCCAAGTATTATCGTAGTTCTACTGGTGGTGGAGAGTGGCATATATATAATAAGGATATGCCAACCAGTTGGCAAGTTAAATGGCGTGATTTAACTTTTAATTTGAAATTGATGGGATTTAAGCATACTGGTCTTTTCCCGGAACAAGCTTATAATTGGGATATATTACGTAAAAAGATAAAAAATGCGGGACGAGAAGTTAAAGTTCTAAATTTGTTTGCGTATACTGGTGGGGCTAGTGTCGCTGCTTTAAAAGAAGGAGCAAGCGTCGTTCATGTAGACTCTTCAAGAGGAATGGTCGAATGGGCTAAAGAAAATGTGCGTTCGTCGCACCTCGAAGATCGACCGATAAGATACATCGTCGATGATGTCGTCAAATTCGTCGAAAGAGAGATTAGACGCGGCAATAAATACGATATCATAATTATGGATCCGCCAAGTTTTGGTAGAGGAAGTAATAAAGAAATATGGAATATCGAGACAGATCTTTTCTTATTAGTTAAGCTTTGTTGTGAAATTTTAAGTAAAGATCCAATAATGTTCCTTATCAATTCTTATACTACTGGATTATCGATGAATGTGTTGGCTGATATTTTAAAATTGACGGTTAAAGCAAAATTTGGCGGTGAGATCAGTTGTGATGAAGTTGGGCTTGCGATGAAGGATAGTGAACTCATATTGCCGTGTGGTATTTTTGCTCGCTGGGAAAAAGAAAAGAATGAATAGGAGAGATTACTATGCGTGTAAAGTTGTTTCCTAATGCTCATGACGATTCGCTTTTTATAATGGATATCTTAAAAAAAATTCTTTTAAGAGAAGGAATCGATATTGTCGATTCGGAATTTGACGTCGGTATAGCAATTGGCGGTGATGGAGCTTTCTTACATATGGTAAATGTCGCCGATTTTCCAGAAGGAGTTAAGTTTATCGGCATCAATAATGGGACGTTGGGGTTTTTACAAGAAATTAAGCCGACTGATCTTACCCGCTTTGTCGAGTTGTTGAAAAATGATAAATTGCAAAGTGAGTATATCAGTTTTGAGGAAATTTGTATCAAAGGAAATAATGAAGAGTTACATCTAAATGCTTTGAATGAAGTAGTAGTACGCGACATTAATCTCAAAACGATGTATATGGATGTCTTTATCGATGGCAAACTTTTAGAAAATTATGTTGGAGATGGCTTGATGATATCGACACCCATCGGATCTACAGCATATAATTTAAGTGGATATGGCGCTATTATATATAATGGTTTACATACACTCCAAATAACACCACTAGCACCGATTAATAATAATATTTACCGTACTTTAATAAATTCTGTAGTTATTCCGGAAGATAATTTGATAAAATTGTATCCGGTTCATAGAACAAATGGGGTAGTAGTTATCGTCGATGGGATTAATTACCGTATAGAATCTTTAGATTGTATAGAAATAAAAATAAGTCCAAGGCGTCTAGAATGTTTGCGAATGGAAGAATATAATTATACAGATATCATTAATGAAAAGTTTTTAAAATAAAGACGAGTAATTTTTACTCGTCTTCTTTATTTTTATCATGTTCATTGTATAATGAGTCGTCATCTTCTAACGAATCATCAAAATTGACGACATTTTCTAAATCTAGTTTGGAAGAAAAATCCAATTCATTATCATCCTCTTCGGATGTGTTGTCATCATCAACATCATCGTCAATAGTTGTTTCTCTATTATCTTCATCATTTTCGATAAAATCCATTGCATCATCAATACTAACTTCTTCTAGCACGCTATCAAATGTATCGTCATCATCATCGTCTTCTTCGTCTTCTTCGTCTTCTTCGTCTTCACTTTCATCAGATCCTGCATCTTCGACGTTGTCAATGTTATCCTCGTTATCTTCCTCATCATCTGTTTCAAAGGTTATCTCATCAGATTCTTCGTATGATGGTGAATCGTCATTATCTTCAGTGCTGTCTAATGTTAGTTCATTTATGTCTTCTTCTGTAAGATCTTCATCTTCATCGATAATGATTTCTTTTTCAAAACTGTTATTGGTCTCTTGAGTTTCAAAAAAAGATTTTAAGTTGTCGCGATTGCTTTCAGAAAAATCAATAATTCTTTCAATTGTTCGTGTATAGAAGGTATAAGAATCGGTAATCTTATCTAAACATAACTCTAATGCTTTTTTCTCGGCCGTTAGTTTGACGAGGTGTTCTTTTGCAACTTCTGCCTGGGCAACAATGTCGTTCATTGCGGCTTTGTCACGAACTATCTTTTTCTTACGTTCTTCAATCTTGGCTGATATTTCCTTGTTAGCAGCAATCAATATATTAGCAAGTTCGTCATCTTTGAATTTGTCGACAAGATTTTGATAATCTGCTTCGAAGCCTTCGATGTCGTCGTTCATCTTTTTTACTTTTTCTTTGGCACGATAGAAGTCATCTTTATATTTTTGAACAGTTGCTAGTTCTGCATCAATTTCTTGTGAGTTTTTTTTGAGCTTTTCCTCGTACTCTTGATGAATCGTTTCTAATTTATTGATGATTTCACGAAGTTGAGTGTTTGTCTCATTAATCAAATTATCCATAATTTATACCTCTCTATTCTTCTTAAAAATTATAACAAAGAATGTATAGTTTGTAAATAAAATTCCCGATAATAATTTTGACGTTAATTGTGAAAAAAATTAAAAAATAGTGTTGACTTTTTGCTAATAGTTGGATATACTTTAATTACTTAGTAGGGTAACATGCTAAGCAACTGATAGTATGAGCTATATATTTCTTTCCAAACAGAGATATTCATATTATCTTTAAATGTAATTGATGTACTACAGGAATGTTGGTTAGAGAATAGTCAACTTCTTGTAGAAGACGGATATTACACGACTGGCTTAGTTGACTCTCGATTGACCTTTCATCAGACGGGATGTTTGATACCGGTCTTTTGTGGAATTGTTGCTCAGATGTCGATAGAGACCTTATCTAGTTACTAAGTGTGTACGTACATTGAGAAAGAAAACTCATTATATTTAGATAAGCAGTTGATTGTGTCGACCTGACATTCGAGATGGTTAACTGATCTAAAACTAGGAAACATATAGTTGTCAGCTGTATGTTTTTTTTGTGCTTAAAAAAGAAACTATGATGCTATAAATTATTGCATAAGGAAAGTTAATTTGATATACTTCTTATAAGAGGGTAAAGAGGATGGAACGGGTATGAAGAAAATAATTTATGAATTTTTTCTTCTAGTTATATTTTTATTTATCGTTATACCAAATGTCTTGGCAGAGGAAACGACGACAACGATAGATACGACTTGTAATTATAATTCACAAGCATATCTTAATCGTGTTGCAAGTAATGTTCGAGCATCATACGCTTTTCATTACGATGAAAATAATAATGTGTCGTTTGATATAACGGTATATAATATAACGGAAGATATCTATGTTGTCGTAAATGAAAAAGGTGGCGACAAGAGAAACGCTCGTGAGATTTTTTATGCTATGACAGATAATGGTTCTTATACATTTAATGTTGCGGATATCGATAATGTAATTACTTATGAGATAACTGTTCGTCCGACGGTGTTCGGATGTGTCAATGATATTCGTAAGTTAAATGTAACGAAGCCTAAACATAATAAGTTTAGTGATGAAGATATATGTCAGTATGATGAAGTTTTAGACTATTTTTATTGTCAAGAATGGGTAACACAAGATTTTTCGATGAGTGATTCGGCTGTTCGTGAAAAGATTATTGCTGAACGTAATAATTATCGTAAAACGAGTCAGACACGTTGTATATCTTGTGAAATTGAAGAAGAGGCCACGACGAAGAGAAATGCTTTTAATAAGTTGAAACTATATGCGATTATAGGTCTTTCTTTAGGAATTGTGATAGATATAGCAATAATTATCGTCTTGCTTAGAAGAATTAGGAGGTATAGCGTTTATGAGTAAAAAAGGAAATAAAAAGAGTAAGTTTAAACGAGAGTATATTCCAGTTATATTTGCTTTCCTTATCTTGATTTTGCTGATTGTAGCGCTTGTTTTTGTTATTCTTTATGATCGAGAAGATTTGGATGTAAATATTCCTGATCCTTCAAATGATATTGAAGAAATAGAAGTTGATACATCGGATTCAGCGTGTAGTTCGAGTGAACTTGCAACGCTTAACAATGCAGCTAATAACGTTACAGTTAGCTATGAGGATGAGAAAATTGTTGTGGGGCAAGGATATGATATTGATGGGGATTATGATGGTGAAGTTCCGTTAGTTGATTTATACGGTACGGTCTTTAATGTTTCGTTTGCTAATATAACGGATGATATATATTTGCGAATAACTAATGATACGAATGATACAGAATTAACGTTTACGAAAGAAAACATGGATGCAGGTGAAGCAGTTTTTCAAACCGAATATAGTGATGAACTTACTACCTATACTGTCGAAGTATTAGCGAGCAATTATGATTGTGTTGATGAAGTTATCCGTAAATTTAACTTAACCGTTCCAGTGTTTAATCAATTTTCAGAAATGGAAGCTTGTAATACCTATCCGAATTTCTATTATTGCCAAGAATATATCGATACAGAACCGATAACTTTCCCAGAATTTATGGCGGAACTCAATATTTATAAACAAGAAGTTGACGAGAGTGAAATCGAAGAAAACACTAATTTAGTTCAAGTCGATGATGATAATAATAAAGACGAGGAAGATCAACCATCGGAAGATGAAAAATCTTTATTTATCAGATTTGTTGAAAATAATAAAATAACTTTGATAGTCGGAGGATGTGCAATAGTTATTGTTGGTGTTGTCGCTACGGTGTTGATAGTCAAGAAAAAAAGGAGTAAGAGATTATGAGACGTAAAAAGATCAATTTATTAATGATATTACTCGTTTTATTAGTTCTCATTTCAGCTAGTAGTGCTAATGCTAAAGGCAATGCTACATCTTCGGTTAGTAATAGTAGTACAAGTATTAAGTATGCAGCGGAAGGAAAAGGCAATAGTGCTACTAAATCTTATAAAAGTAGTAATATTAAAATTCGTTTTAATGGTGGATCTTATGAAGGATTTTGTATTGATCCTAATCGTCATCTTTCAGCAAGCTTGAATTGTGGACCATTACAATCTGATGGTGGACTTATATATCTTGTTGAACAATTGCATTCGGGTGCATACGATCATCTAACTATGCAACTTGCATTTCGTATGTATGCTGTCTATACGAATATGAATAAAGCTGTTAATAATGAGTTATCAGCTGCTATTGTTCGTTATTTACAAGTTAAAATGGGCGATCAAGCTGTTATCCAGTCATATGGAAGTGATCCAAGTAATTTCTTGTGGGGAGATTCGAGGATTGATACAGCTTATCAGTTGGCTTATGATGCTCATATGGGTCATAACTTTTTGCCCGATGGTGCTGAAACAACTGGACAAGCTTCGATGTTGACTTTTAATAAAGTAAGTAGTACCGATACGACTGTGACATATCGTGTAACATCGACGAGTTCTATGGATGCTGATAAGGTATCATTTCAATGTATTGATTGTTCCTTTGTTTCTGAACCGGTTTGGACCGGAACATCTGCTTTATTAGAAGTAACGACAACAACCGAGAATTGTCAATTTCAAATAGAAGCTAAATATCCATCATCTGGTCTTTATGCATGTAGTGGGTATGGTGAAAATACGCAAACTATATTAATTGATGTTCAGCTGCAAGACGAAGAAGGATTAGCAACGCAAGTGTTTGAGGGTGGTTTGGATTCTTGTACGAATGGAGAAGATTGTTGTACATTGGATCCGATAACTCCTGGTTATATGGAAGGTAATATCAATAATTGTTGTACTGATGATACTCATTCTGAAGCTAGTGAATACGATTTGAATGATCTATTCTGTTATAGTGATGAATTAAAAGTTGATCATGCTTATCCAAAATGTAATTCAGATTATTATTTGAATACAGATGCTGCTTTAAATGATTATTGTGAAATGTATTGTACTGAGCGTATATCTGTCGATTTACCTGGTGCTATTACAGCGACTTCAGGTAGATACTTTACACTTACAACTACACAACAAGGTACAAAGTCGCCATACATCGAAGGATATAAGAGATGTCGTATCTTAGTTCATTATGATGAATGGATAGATGATTATGAAACGGCTGTTGAAGGACAGGTAGATGCGTATAATAATTATCAGCAAATAGAAGCTGAACATATTATGTATGAAGAAGCAGCTAAGACAGAGCAAACAGTCAGTGGTACAATTAATTTAAGTGTATCATGTAGACAAACTCATGAAGAATGTGTTGAGGGTTATGATTCGTATGGACGATGGGATTCGTGTGTTGATACTACAACAGTAGTGGACTGTGAAGATAGCGTTTCGGATACTTTTGATTATTCGTATACCAAGTATAGATTCCCTATAACTTCTAAAAATTATTATAGAGTTGAGATGAATGATTCTGCTCATAATCCTGATAGTAATATCTATAATTCTATTGAAATAATTCCATGGGATACTCAAAGAGTTACTCATGCTTCTCATAGTACCTATGATTTAAGTTCTGAAATCAATGAGGCTAATTCTAAACTGGAATCATTAAAATCTTCTTGCTGTAGTGGTAATGGTATAACTAGCGCAAGTCGAGGTAGTTTACCTGACGAGGGAGCTGGTTATCCTAACGAAGACGTTCCTTCTGTTAGGGATCAATTAGGACAACAGGCTGAAAATGCTAATAGTTCGTTTAATGCTTCCAGTGATACAGCTAAAAAGTTAGAAGAAGACCTTTATAAATGTGATAATTACTTTATAGAATTTGAAGGTGCTGATGCTGAAGCTAACTATAATTTAGATGTTTCTATGGATTTCTACTATACACAAGTATACTTAGATGATTATGGTGAAAAGGTATTGGATGCAAATTATGTCGATTGGTCAGATGAAGGATGTACTATTGATGGACCGATTACTACTCCAGATCATGAGATAAGTGCTCCAAATTATTCTTCTGATTATGGTACTGGTAATGAAATTATGAATGACTTCAAGAATTCTGATCTTGAATTCCAAGATTCTACTACAGGATATCGTAATTATCTTGATGAAACATATGAGGCGGATAAGAAATTCACTCACGATGCTAAATATCATGGTGTATGTCAATGGGAAGAGGAGCAGAATCAAGTAAATACGTTGGTTCCTTCTGGTGAAGCTAGTGAGTCGACTAGTGAGATGAATTTTACGGAGCATGGTCGTGAGTATCGTGTATATCTTACGACATTTGATGGAACTTATGAGACACATTGGAATATCTCAGGATTGGGTAGTGATGGCAAGTTCGATGATTATTTCTTAGAAAATGGAACAACTTGTGCGGCTGAAAATCCTGCAGATACATCGATGTTCACTTGTAAGCTTCATGTCGAACACGAAGTCGTTTTAACTGGTTATTGTAATGGTACTCTTGGAACTGATACTACTACTGATCCGGAAGATTGTGATCCTTTAGAAGAAGGCTATAACTTATTTACATTTAAGATTGTCGATCCGGTTAATTTATTCCCTTCTGGAACGACAGTGACTGAAGATGGCGAAACTAAAGAAATTGCTTATAACTGGACTAGTACTGCAGCTGGTCAACAGGTTATGGATGAGATTCAAAGTACTGCGGCTGATGATGAGACGTTCAGTCCTAGTAATTTGACTTATTCGTTTACTGTTACACCTTCGGATATGCAACATATAAAGAATTATAATGATCAACAAGATGAAGAGGGCGGATATTCAGATTTCGAACTTAACTGTAGCTGCCCACGTAATGGGGATGGAACTTATGCTGGACCTTGTGTTCAATGTAAGAGTACATTCCTAGAGAATTTAGCAAACGGAATCGTTAGATATGATGGGGCAAATCATCAAGTTACTGGTTGGTCAAACCCATCTGATTCGATTCAAGGTATCAGAAATAAGAATAATTGGTAGGTGATTGAATGAAAGAGAGTTTATGGGGCTATTGGATTGTTGTTCTTGGAATTTCAATCATGGCTGTTATGGTGTTGTTACAGAACTATACGACTACTAATGAACAAGATTACTTCTTGATGAAAGAAGTTATGGAAGCAGCAATGTATGAATCCGTCGATTATGGATATTACCGTGATACCGGAGTATTAAAGATGAATACTGAAAAGTTTGTCGAGAATTTTATGCGAAGATTTTCCGAGACTGTAAATATCAATAAAACTTATAAGATTGAATTTTATCAGATTTATGAAAATCCACCGGCAGCAAGTGTTGCAGTAACAACGGGAACTGATGCAACGAACTTTGGTCAAAGTGGCGGTACTTCAGAAAATGTCGATGTCGTCAATCGTATGACAGGAATTCTTTATACAAATGCTAAATATTCTCCTAAATCATAAAAAGAATTGTTTTACAATTCTTTTTTTTTATATTCCGAATATTTATTAATTAGAAAGGAAGAAAATATGGAAACATTAAAAGTATCAAGTAAATCAAATCCTAGCAAAGTAGCAGGTGCTATTGCTAATGTTTTTAGAAACTATGGATCAGTGGAGGTGCAAACAATCGGCGCAGGTAGTTTGAATCAAGCCATTAAGGCAATTTGTATTGCTAGAGGATTTGTCGCTCCATCTGGAAAAAATTTAATAGTAATACCAGCATTTTCGGATATTACTATCGATGGAGAAGAGAAAACAGCCATTAAACTTATCGTTGAGGCTCGATGAATTTTGTGAAATAAAAAAACTTTTCTTAGTGAAAAGTTTTAATTTGTTCTAAATTCTTCGGTTATAACTTCATTATACATGTTTGTTATAAAATCTTTTGTGAAATTGTATTTATATCGATAATGTGTTGTTTCATAAGAAGCAGTATATTTATCTAGTGGAATCAATTTGAAGTTTAGCATATTGCTATCATAATAATTGATTATTGGAGTTGCTTGTATATTTTCGATTGAGATATTTTCATCTTCTTTTTTTATGTCTAAAGTTGATAATAAGCCAAATTGGTAGGCGTTATCGAATTTTTCGCCAGTACGAGATATATCATCATCGGCTGATACAAAATTACCTAGAGAGTAATATACTAAAGTATTTTTCTCGTCGCCAATCCATTCGATTGGTTGAATGGAATGAGAGTGCGATCCGACGATAATATCTACGCCTAATTCGTTTAGGAGGTTAGCAACATCGCGTTGTTCATCATTTGGTGTATTGGTAAATTCTATTCCCCAATGAATTAAAACAATTAATACATCGACTTCATTTCTTATATTGTTAACATCTCTTGTGATTTTTTCCTTGTATTCTTCGGTCATCGTCTTCGTGTCTGGATCTCTAAATAGATTGACACTATAACGCATGTTTTCTGGTATTTTTACGTTTGTTCCATAAGTATATGATAGAAATCCAAATGATATATCGTTGATATTAAGAATTTTTTTATCTTGTACTTCTTCTTCAGTTTTGTTTGTACCAACAGTCATTATGTCGGAATTGTTCTTAAAAAAGTCGATTGTCGAGTCGATGCCGTCTTTGCTCCGATCATAGGAGTGATTGTTGGCGGTAGAAAGCACTTCTAAGTCGAGTGATGAAACGAGATTGCCGATTTTTTCGGGAGCACAGAAATTGTATCCGGTACCACTGCTTTCTAGATTTTCATTTCCGATAACTACTTCCATATTTCCTATCGATAAATCATCATTGCTGAAATAATCTTTGATTAAACTAAAATAGTTATTTATGTCATCACCGTTATCTAAGGCATCATAATATGGTTGCTCGAAGAGAAAGTCGCCAACGATAGTAAGTTTTGCTTCACTAACTGTATTTTCTGTTTTCTCTTCAGTATTATTATTTGATTGAGTCTCTTCTTTAGGATTATCAGTTGTTAATATCTTATTAGATATCAGTAAAACTGCTGTACTGACTAAGAGAACTATTATGATAAAAATAGCAATTTTAAATTTTGTTTTTAAGTGTCTTTTTTTCATATTATCACCTAGTATAATCATAGCATATTAAAAGATTTTTGGGAAAAGTAATTATTGATAAAATAGTTAATTTGCATTTGATTATTGATAATTATAGATAATGTGTCTTTTGTTTAAGCAATATTTAGATAGATTTGTTATGTAAATTTAATTTTTTGGGGTTTTGCCTATTAAAACTATGTGTGTTAATTTGAGTTAGAAAGGAGGAAAGATATGCATAATATGGTCTATTTAATTGGACGTCTGACCGATAATCCAGAGATTCGTGAACTCGATGGCGGAAAGAGTATGTTAACGATTAATTTGGCCGTACAACGTAGTTATAAGAATGAAAATGGAATTTATGAAACCGATTTTATTCGCTGTATTTTATGGAATGGAATTGCTAATAGGACTTGTGAGTATTGTAAAAAGGGCGATCTTGTCGGTGTGAAAGGCCGCTTACAGTCGAGAAGTTTTGAAAATGATGGCAAGATGCAATATATTACAGAAGTAATAGTCGATAAAGTTTCTTTTTTAGCTAGTAAAAGAGAAGATATTGACAAAGATAGTTAATGTGGATATCATAATAACTATTGAAAGAGGTATTATGAGATGGGGAATGAAAAATTTTTGCAATTTTGCAAGACTACAGTTGATCGTGTTTATTTAAATAAAAAATGTGATTATGAATATAATTTAGAAGATCTTATTACGGCAATCAGTGTCTATAATACGAATTTAGAGAGAAATATTTCTCGTATAATAGAGGAGATGAATAGAGAATATAGTTTCTTGACGTTTAGTTTTAATATTTGTCCGATATTCGATGATGGTGTTAATAATCTTATCGGATACAGATTATTTTTAAAGAATTCTTATGCTAGTGAAGTTATCGTCAGACTAGATAGATATACACACGAGCTCAAGATGGAAAATACTAAAGATATCAGCATCTACGAATCGGTTCTCGAGAAATTAAAAAATAAGTATTTTGTTGCTCTTTATGAACAAATTAAAGGATATATTCCCTTAGCTAATTTACAAGAAAGCAATTTAGCAACCGAATTTGGTGATATTATTAGCGTTGATTTTTGTCAGGATGACGATAGTATGCGTTTAAATATGGAATTTAACGGATCTAAAGATGTTCTTGGCTTGTCATCTAATTTATGTTATACGATAGATTTTCAAAATAAATATAGAGAACTCTGGGAAGAAAGAATATTGAGAGATTATCCTTTTAAGGAAGAAGATGAGAATAATTTGAAATTATTTGTTACGCTTTTATCTTATCCAGAGTATGCTAGTCAGTATTTTAGATGTATTGGTATCCCAAGTGAGAATTTTCCTGATTTCTTTAAATCATGTGTCCTTTCGGGTCGTGTAATGCCTAATAATCAGATAGGAACGATAGATATTAATTCTATTGTAAATAGTGTGGAATATGATAGTGATAGCGATCAATTTGTCTTGGTTCTTGACGATGGAAATAGGTATTCATTATCGGCTGATTATTTCCGTGAAAAAGTTGTTCGTGATGGCAAGAAATTGCATAAAGTACCAGAGAAGTAATTTTTTAGGAAAGTTATACTAGAAGTATAACTTTTTTCATATATTATATCAGGTGAAATTATGAAATATATCAAATATGCTTTTGTTGTGTTTCTCTGTGTTTTTTCTTTTTATTTTTCTGATCGCGTTATCATCTTTGTTGAAAATCAAAGTCCAATTATGAAAGAAATAAAAGCGAATAGTGAAAGTCTTAGAAGTGAACCAGTTAATGCTGTTATAGATGGCAATACCATTGTTCCTGGTCAAAACGGTTATGAAGTTAATGAACGAGAATCTTATCTAAAAATGAATGAATTTGGGGCATTTAACGATACTTTTTATGTCTATGATGCTATTTTGCCTGAAGTTTCTCTTTATGATAATCTAGATAAGATAATAATTCGTAGTAGTAAGAATGATAGTGTTGCTTTAATTGTCGAAAGTGCGGAGTTAGCTGAGTATTTGGATAGTGTTGGAATAACTTATAGTAAGATTATCTATGAAGCTGATGAAGCTATCGAAGATCAGGAATATCTCAATGGTAATGCCGATGAAGAGGATTTTGATGAATTAAATTCATTTTTTAAGAGGAAAAAAATGAATAATAAAATCTGTGTAATAGGTTATTCCAATTTATCTTTATGTAAAAAGTATGAGTATTTTTTAGTGAGTCCATCAGTTGTCGTGTATCCTAGTAATCTTGCTGATGCAAAGAGTCGCTTATCTGGTGGTGATATAGTTTTATTGAGTGATTCTTTAAGTCTAGGAGAAGCCAAAATCATTGTCAATCAGCTTAAATATAAGTCTTTGAATTTTGTCGAACTGTCAACTTTAATTTCCGAAGAGTAAAAAAGTTTGTAAATATATTGTCTCATGATATAATTTTATATATGAGGTGATTGTTGTGGAATTCAAAATATTTGCATCACGAAAGTCCAAAAAGAGTAAGATAGCAGCTCAAGTTCAAGAAAAATTCAATAATCTTGATTTTAATGTTGCTATAAAAGAGGGAATACCGGTTTTAACCGGAAAAGAATCTGAAATTTATAGAGAAATGCTAAAAAGAGTTTATGATGCCCTTTGGCCATTAATCGAATATAAAACGGGACATGAATATGAATATGCTGATGATTTTGTTGCAGATATAACTTATGAACAATCTAAGGATTATGATAAGTTAAAAAAGATAGAATTAATTTTCTTGAGTTTATTATCGAGTTTTAAAATTTATCGTCAAAAAGTTTTAGCGGGTAAATCGGATATCTGGCTTCCGGATGTCTTTGTAGCGAACGATTCGGTGGATATTGATCTCGATAAATTTGCAAGTTATGTGTGTGGGCATATTGCAAACTATATTAAAGCCGATAAGTTAATCGATAAAATCGAGTATTTAAAGAAATACGATTCGAGCGTAAGCGGAATAAATAAGGATGATTTAAATATAAATCATGCATTGGGTGTTTTTCTCTTTTGTACTGATCAGGAATTAAGTAACAAAATGCGACGTTATGGCGAGTTAAAAGATGTCTTAGATACTTTTATTTGTAGAGTTATGAGTACTTATTATCTAATAGTTAGTAAGGGAAAAGAGCTTACTCCTGAAGTATTGCATAATGATTCTGCTGTTAGTAAATCTTGTTATAAAATATTTAATCGTCTAGCAGTTGAAGGTATCGATATTATTAAAGTATTTGAAGATTGGAAAAAACAACATGAAAAATTCGGTCTTATTAAGTTGGGAATTGAGGAGAATGGGCTTGTTCCTGAGGCTGAAAATTGTATTAAGGCTAGATTTCCAGGTATGTCTTTAGAAGAGTTTGGTCATAAAATAGACTCTCCGGCATTTTTAGATGAACTTGCTGGTATAAGTCAGCATAATTATGTGGAAATGATTGATGCGTTAGATAATCTTGAAAAGGATGATGTTTTAGCTACTTCGATTACTGGTGGTGAGAATTCTCTTGGTAGGGATCAACAAGACATAAATAGCGATATAGCTGATTCTACAAATAATCTTGATTCGGATTTTATTCGTAATAGTCAGATTGGTGTAATTCGCAATGGCTTTGAATTAATAAAGAGGAATTTGCTTAACTATTCTGAATTAACAATGATTGTTGCTGAGGCTTTTGCTAATATCCCAGAATCTTTGGTGATAGAAGGGGTCGGTAAATCGTTTGACAGCTATATCGATTATTTTGAAAGTCATAATTATAATGTAAAATTGAATGATGAAAATTTTCAAAGAGAATTACTGATGTTTTTAGAAATTTTGATAAGAAAGATGTCTGATGCTATTGTTAAGAAGTATAATTCTTCTGCCGGTTTAGATAATGATGAAGTTACTGACAAGGTCATGAATGATTCTGACGTTGATGTTAAAAAAAGCTGGAATCAAATGGGAAGAGAACTTAAGGATGAACGTATACATTATTTAATTGGTTTAGCTATTCAATATGGCACACCTCTTACGCAAGAAAATATAGAAGAACTATATACTATGGATATCGAGGATATAAATAAACAGATTGATGAGTATGAAAATTTAGTAAAGCAAGCTTCGATGACTGGAAATAAGCTAAAGTAAAGTTAGTCTTAAGACTAACTTTTTTGTTTTTCCGCTAAATTGTGGTATAATTGCTATTACAAATGAGGCGGAGTTTTGGGTAAAATGTTTAAGATAATAAAATCACGTATATTTAAAGTTAAAAATAATGATCGATTAGAGATAAAAAGAAAAGCTTATACTCTTTTAAATAATAATATCGATATAAATATGCTCCATTCCTTAGAAGATAGGAATGTCTATGAAGAAATAGAGCGTAGTATTTTTGGTTCACTTTTTCCTCTTATCAAGTATAAATTTGCTAATTATTGCTTTTTTGATGTAAATTTTGATTCTTTTATGAAATCGTTTTGTTATAAAGATGGCCCACAATATTCTGAAGCTGTTAATATGGAAAAGATATTTATTAATATAGTTAATTCATTTAAGACGAATCGAATGAAAAATCTTTCTGGCAAATCAAATATTTATTCTCCAGATATTTTCTTGTCTCCTGATTCTAATAATATCGATTTTAATAAGTTTAAGAGTTATGTCTACGCTAGAACAAAAGCTTATGTGCGTTTTTTAGAATCTTATAACCGTTTGGAAAAATTTAATAAATATAATAAGGGTAATTTCGAAAAAGTATTAGCAAGTAATAGCAATATATATTTTTCTAGTTTTATATATTGTAATTCTAGTGAGTTATCAAGATTTCAAAGACGGGGAGAGGAAATCGAACGTCTTCTTGATGAGTTAATATGTATAATTTTTGCTAATTATATTTTGAAAACACGAAAAATTCGTCTTTCGTTAGAGGTATTACAGAAAGATTCGGAATTAAAGGAAAGTTGTTATCGTTTATGGGATTATTTTTTTATCGTAGAAGAACCGTTTGCATATTGGGAAGTGTATTATCAGGAATTTTTAAAAATCATCGATGCTATTCGTAATAATAATTCGCTCAAGAAGAAAGTTGATGGTATTGTTCAGGCAGAATTTAAGATGAATTTTGATGAATTGTTTGAAAATTTTATGACAAAAGATAATGGAATTATAGATTTATCATATTG
>CALVQL010000020.1 GCA_944358235.1 uncultured Bacilli bacterium | reverse complement strand
GTTAACTTATCACCTGCTGATGCAAATGGTAGATCATCTCCTAATTCAATTGATGCCATATATTTATTGTTATCATCGTCAACTATATAATAGATTGTATTTCCTTCTTTCGTTGCTGAAGTTATACTACGAATGGTTATTTCTTTTTTATCTAAAATTTCATCACTTATTTCATCAGCATAATTGTTTAAATAATTTTGAGCAGCAACTTCAATACCTTCTGAAGCATCAGTTACAACAACTTTTTGATAATCTGCAACATCGACGAAGCCATACATTTTTACAAGACCTGCGGCATCCTTAAGGCTTACAAGATAAGTAGGTTTATTATTTAAATTGATTAATAGTGGAAAAGTCGACGTATAATTCATCTGCTGTACTTGACCTTGAGCCGAGCCCATTGCACTATATTCTTCAGCTCCAGGAACACTATAAAATACTGTTTCTCCTGTACGCATATTCGTTAAAATAAATCCCAAGTTAGAAGCATCGGATAAGACAGAGGTTATTCCTGTATATAAGTAGACGTCATCATTCATCGCGAGATAATTATAACCATCGGTTGTTCTAACGACATTCTTTTGGCCAAAAATACTATTCCAGAATCCATCTTGATACATTCCCCAATCATCGATTAATTCGATTACTAGTTGGGCATTATAAGCTAAGTCAACCCAAGTTGGTATATCTTCTTTGGCGTATTTTTCAGAATTCCCAGAAATAGGATCAAGAATGACTACCCCCGTCATCTCAGTTTTTAAATTTACCCCTGTATAACTGTAAGTAGGCACAATCCAATAAGGATTTTTCTCATCGTCTAATTCAAATACAGCTTTTCCAAAATTGACCGTTGGATAATCAAAACGCAATTTGCGATATAAGTTTTCATTAAAATGCGCACTAGGCATATAACGCATTCCTTCATCCAATTCGACGAGTTCGCTATCTCCTGTAACAGAGTTAACCGTTATATATCCTTTAACACCTTCATCGCGATTGGTAAACCACTTTATAAAATCTGCATATTCAAGAGGAGTAACTCGAATAATATCATTATTAAAGTTAATCTGTGTATAAAGATCTGATACATAGTATTGACTGACAAACTCGCTCATTTGACCCATTACTCGATCTCCTAATTTTTGACTCGAATCTTTATCTAGAAGTGGTAAACTATTGAAATTGACTTCTTCAACATCAGCAGTAAAATCGCCAGTTTCATCAACAGATATACGATTAGCATAACTTCTAGCGTTAAAAATTGGGGAGCAGAAAAGATTGACTAATAGAACTCCACAAAAGATAACAGCTAATGCACAAAGTGGTATCGTTATTACTAATGGCATTTCCATTTTCTTCTTGCGAGAACTTATTATTGTAACGGATGAATCTCCATAATACGCAAACATTGCAACAATAGAAAATGTGATAAGGATATACCCAATAAAAATCCAAAAAGACATAGCATTAAGATTAAGCGGAGGAAGAGCAAAATAGTAATAAAGTGCTATAAGAATAACTTCTATAACAATTCCAATAATATAATTTTTTTTCATAATATTCACCTGCCTTAATTGTAGCATATAACCATATAAAATGATATGATAATATTGGTGGATTAATATGTTTAAAAATTCATTAGATAATAAAAGATATCATACTTTGAATTATTATTATAAAACTCGTTACAATTCTAAAGTATTTAAAGTAAGTTTAAATGGTGGTTTTAGTTGCCCAAACAAAGACGGAACTAATGGTTTTGGTGGTTGTATATTCTGTTCAAATGCTGGTTCGGGTGATTTTGCTGGAAATCCTACAAAACCATTAACTGAACAATTTTATGCTGTTCGAAATGTGATGTTAAAAAAATGGCCGCAAGCCAAATACATTGGTTACTTTCAAGCTAACACTAACACTTATGCTCCCGTAGAAGAATTAAAAGAAAAGTACGAAGAAATTTTGAAAATTGATAATGTTGTCGGATTAAATATCGCTACAAGAAGCGATGCCATTTCTTCGGAAGTATATGATTATCTTGAAGAGTTAAATAGAAAAACGGATTTGACAGTAGAGATTGGTCTTCAATCGATGCATGACGAAACTTTAAAGCTCATTAATAGAGGACACGATCTAAAAAACTTTGAAGATTGTATTAAAGAATTAAAGAGGAGAAATATCAAAGTTGTCGTTCACATTATAAATGGTTTACCTTACGAGACAAAAGCAATGATGATTGATACCACTAAATATTTAAATACTTTAAAAATTGACGGAATAAAAATTCATATGTTACATATCATCAAAGGTACTCGATTAGCTAAGATGTATGAAGAAAAACATTTTCATGTACTTACCAAGGAAGAATATATCGATATAGTCATAGAACAGTTAGAAAATTTAAACGAGAATATCGTTATTCATCGAATCACCGGAGATCCTGTAAAAGAAGATTTGATCGAACCGCAATGGTTGTTAAAAAAATTTTGCGTTTTAAATGATATCGATAAAGAAATGGTTAGAAGAAATACTTATCAGGGGAAGAATATAAAATGATGAATGATAAAAAAATAAAGATCAAAAAATTCAATGATTTTTTAAAAACAATTGGTAAGTGTGATAAATGTTTGTATAATCACAATTGTCCAAAAAGTGATCATTCCTTGATTAATTTTTACAAAGACATACTGTTTGCTAAAAATATTCCTTCTATATGGACAGATTGGTATAATCATTTAGATGCCAAGATAATGATTATTGGTCAAGACTGGGGCCCATTCATAGATATGCAAAAGTTAAATCGAGAGTACATCAAGAGAAAAACTATGGATAATTGGCAGAGACTTATCGAAGCGGAGAATAGCGAAACAAAGAAGAGATTAACTAATTTTATTACTATTTCTTCTAATGGCAAAATCGATAACTTGGATGAATTTTTTATCACAAATGCCATAATGTGTGCAAGAAAGGGAGCAAATTATAGAGGAAATAATATTAATCTTAAAGCTTCAACTCTCGCTTGCAGTAAATACTTAGCTATGCAAATCGATATAGTTAATCCCGAAATAATTTTGACATTGGGGTACTATCCATTACTTTCTTTATCTAAAATCTTTGGTTTTGAAATCCCCTCATCTTTAACGAGTTGTATTGATAAAATGCCGGTTATCAAAGTAGCTAATCGGACAATTATTCCCCTTTACCACCCAGTTGCTCAGATAAAGAAAGAGCGACAACTCGAGCAATACACAAGAATTTGGGAACATATAGTTACAAAATAGAAAGAGGTTTTATGAAAGTTATAACAGTTAAACAGCCATTTGCATCCTTAATTGCCGAAGGATTAAAAGAATATGAATTCAGAACATGGCGAACTAAATATCGTGGTAAAATTTTAATACATGCCGGAAAATCAATAGATAAATTAGCTATGCAAAAATTTGCATGTTACAATTTGGATTATCCTACCGGTTGCATTATAGCAATTGCCGATTTAAGTGATTGTATAAAAATTGAAAGTGAAGAAAGAAAATTCTTAGAGGAAAAGAATCCTCTCGTCTATTCTGGAGTAATAAAACATCCGGAATGGCAAGGGTATGGTTTTAAATTAGAGAATGTTCAAAAAGTACAAGAAATATACTTGAATGGAAAGCTTAGTCTCTGGGACTTCGAAGGAGATATCAAACTAAAATAAAAAGGTCTTAAGTTTTAAGACCTTTTTATGTAAGCGAATCAGGATTAATGCCTTCCTTAATTAACATATCAGCAAAACGAACTTTAAAATCCTCTAATGCTTTCTTTTTGGCGTCTTCATATATCGTATTGGTATTTTTCATAGCTAAATATAAATGTGGCAAACGCACTTCTTTTTGATTCTGAAATACCGCATAACTGAATGCACTCGATAAAATAGTTAAACAAATATCCGGATATCTATTCTGAATTTCATAAATTCGCTTGTATTCACTCGTATATTCGACAATCCATTCAAATATTCGTTCACGTTGGAACTCACTATATGCCAAAGTTACTCCCATCTTTTTTTCAAATTTAGGGGTTGTTCCAAGTAATATCTTTACGACATCTTCTGGTTTAGCTTCCGCGATATCTATTTTGATAAAACGACGCACGAATGCTCGATCACGTAATATGTATTCCTCATATTCTTCACTGGTTGTTGCGCCAATCATCAATATCCTTCCACGATCGAGATAAGGTTTTAACATGTTAGCAAAATCGACGTCGACAGAAGATGCATTTTTTGCTACAAGAAGGTGTACTTCATCGATAAAGAGAATGGTTTTTTCAACATTATCAAGTTCTTCAATTAATAGTTGTAACTTTGATACTTCAACACCATTTACCAGCATCTTACCTAGAAGTGCTGGAAGATTAATTTTAATTATACGCCATCCCTTGATAACATCGGGAACCATATTCAGACGAATACGGTATGCCAACCCTTCTATCAATGCTGTCTTACCTATTCCTGGTTTACCAACGAGCAAAGCACTTTTATCAGGGGTTATAAGAGCTAGAATCATCTGATTAATCTCGTTATCACGTGCTATTGCAGGATTGGTTACATATTCCTTATCTGTTAAAACTTCTCCATACATTTTTATTATGCTAGGTTTTTCCGCATTCATAAAATCACCTATAAAGATTATATCATGGATGCTTTTTATGACAAGATACTTATTAACTGATTGTTAATTTTATTTACAAATTGAATATATTTTATTAGGTGATAAATATGATAGAGTTGTGGGGTTTTTTATTCGCTTCTACTGTCGGTACTATAGGTCATTTTTTATACAAATGGAGTAAAGGAAATGCAATCATAGGATTCTTTTTTGCTCGTAACGAATCCATTTGGTCACATCTTAAACTAGGAATCACACCGATCTTGTTATGGTCAATTGTTGAAAAGAGACTACTTATTAACAATTCTAACGTTTGGGCAATTAAAGGTTTTTCTCTAATTATCTTTTCAGCAATTATTATTATTTTTTTCTATTTAAGTAAATTGTTAAAAAAAGAGAACTATATTTTTAATATAATTCTCTTCTATGTAGCAATATTTGGAGCATATCTGACATCATTTTTATTATTTAACAGTATTTATATACCATTTGGCATTAAATTGCTAGGAATACCAATGATATTTTTGAGCATTATCTTATATATTTACGAAACTATATTTAAACCCAATTATTTAATATTTAAAATACCTAAATCGAAATAAGATTATTCGTTCTGCCGCCATCTACAGTGTAACAGTCATTTGAAATAAGAATAGCTTTTTTGTCTATCTTTATCAATTCATGTTTAAAATCGTAAAAACGATCAGTGGGTATCACACACATTATAATAGTCTTTTTTATTATACCAATTCCATTTGTCGAATCGATAAGAGTATATCCAATATCTAGTTCATCTCTTAAATATGCCTCAATTTGATTATGGTTGCGTGATCTAATAAAGCAAATTTTATTGACTGATGAACCTAGAATTATTCTATCGACAATAAAATTACTGAATATCAAAAATAAAATGGCATATAACGTTTTTTCAATTCCAAAATAAATAGCACCAATTCCAATTATTATTCCATTTAAAATATTAGAGCTTTTAGCTGTTGGCAAATGAAAATACTTTTGTAGAAGACAGACAATTGTATCAGATCCACCAGTATTAAAACCCGTTCGATAAAGTAATCCTGCTCCGATTCCATAAATTGTGGCATAGATTAAGTCCGTTAAAAAGAACGTATCGAATTCAAAGTAAAAATAGTGAGCAAATGGTTCTGTAAAAGCGATCATAATTGCATACATTGCAAAGCCAGTAACAGCATATGATGTTCGTTTAACTCCTAATAAAAAGAACGATATTATTATACATATAAAAGTTACAACATTAATAAAGATAGTTGTAGGAATGCCAAATTGATTAGATGCTACAATGGCAAGTCCACTAATTCCACCAAATACTAAGTTATTTGGTACGGCAAAGGCATTGTAAGTCAAAGCGATTATAAAAGATCCAATAGTCATTCCAATAAAGCGAGAAACCCGATTTTTTTTTGATATTACTTCTAAAATATTATTATAATTTAGAATTTTCATAGCTCCACCTACTATTTTAATTTTACTATTAGAACTATATTAAGTCAAAGAAAAAACTCACTATTGTGAGTTTTTATTATTCGATTATTTCTGATACTACACCAGAACCTACAGTTCTACCACCTTCACGAATAGAGAACTTAGTTCCGTTTTCAATTGCAACAGTTGAAATCAAATCTACAGTAATATCGACGTTATCTCCTGGCATTACCATTTCAACACCAGCAGGTAATTCGATTACACCAGTAACGTCTGTAGTTCTGAAATAGAACTGAGGTCTGTAGTTTGTGAAGAATGGAGTATGACGTCCACCTTCTTCTTTAGTAAGAACGTATACTGCTGCTTTGAATTTATGATGAGGAGTAACACTTCCTGGTTTAGCAAGAACTTGTCCACGTTCTACATCATCACGTGCAATTCCACGAAGTAGAACACCAGCATTATCTCCTGATTCAGCATAATCAAGTGATTTTCTGAACATTTCGATTCCTGTAACAACAGTCTTTCTTGTATCTCTAAGACCAACGATTTCAACTTCGTCATTAAGATTCAATTTACCACGTTCAACACGTCCAGTAACAACTGTTCCACGTCCTGAAATAGTAAATACATCTTCAATACTCATCAAGAATGGCTTATCAGTATCTCTTACAGGTGTATCGATATAAGTATCAACAGCATCCATTAAATCATGAATAGATTTAACAGCTTCTGGGTCTCCTTCAAGAGCTTTTAGAGCAGAACCTCTAATTACAGGACAATTTGAATCATATCCATATTCTCCTAATAATTCTCTGATTTCCATTTCTACTAGATCAAGGATTTCTGGATCATCAACTTGATCACATTTGTTCATATAAACAACGATTTTTGGAACACCAACTTGTCTTGATAGCAAGATATGTTCTCTTGTTTGTGGCATTGCTCCATCAGCTGCAGATACAACTAGGATAGCGCCATCCATTTGTGCTGCACCAGTAATCATGTTCTTTACGTAGTCAGCATGTCCTGGACAGTCTACGTGAGCATAATGTCTAGTAGCTGTCTCATACTCAACATGAGCAGTGTTAATAGTAATACCACGTTCTCTTTCTTCTGGAGCTTTGTCGATATCGGCATAGTCCATAAATACTTTTGAGAACTCTTTTGAGATAGCAGCTGTTAAAGTCGTTTTACCATGGTCAACATGACCAATAGTACCGATATTAACATGTGGTTTACTACGATCAAATTTTTCTCTTGTCATAATTTATTCCTCCTAATTTTTTGTTTTCTTATAACAAAATTATTTTATCTAATCCTTGATAATAAATCAAGTAATTATTCATTAATTTACGCTGTTTTTCTTAATAATCTCTTCAGCGATAGATTTTGGAACTTCTTCGTAATGATCCTTTTCCATTTGGAATGTTCCACGACCTTGTGTATTACTACGAAGGTCAGTTGCATATCCAAACATTTCAGATAACGGTACCATAGCAATAATTCTTAAAGTATTGCCGATAGATTCTTGTCCAAGTGGACGACCACGTCTACTAGTCAAGTCTCCCATTACGTTACCCATATATTCTTCTGGAACATCGACGACGACTTTCATTATCGGTTCAAGAAGAACAACATTACATTTATTCTTAGTTTCTTTTAGAGCCATACTAGCTGCTACTTTGAAGGCCATTTCTGATGAGTCGACATCATGATATGATCCATCAAATAACGTAGCTTTAACATCGACCATCGGATATCCGGCAAGAACACCACCAGCCATAGCTTCTTGAAGTCCCTTGTCAGTTACTGGAATGTATTCACGAGGTACAACTCCTCCGACGATACCATCGACGAATTCGTAACCTTTTCCAGGATTTGGTTCAAAGCGAATCCAAACATGACCATATTGTCCACGTCCACCAGACTGCTTAATATATTTACCTTCACACTCACCTGATGTAGTGATTGTCTCACGGTAAGCAACTTGAGGACGACCTTTATTACACTCGACATTGAATTCTCTACGCATACGATCGATGATTATATCGAGGTGTAATTCACCCATTCCAGAAAGGACCGTTTGACCTGTTTCTGGATCGGTTTTTACTCGAAGAGTTGGGTCTTCTTCGACGAGTTTTTGGATAGCAATTGCCATCTTATCTTGATCGTTTTTACTCTTTGGCTCAATAGCGATATCAATTACTGGTTCTGGGAATTCCATACCTTTCATGATACATGGATGTTTCTCATCACATAATGTATCAGCAGTAGTAGTATTCTTAAGACCAACAGCCGCAGCTATTTCACCAGCATAAACCTCAGAAATCTCCTTACGGTTATTTGCATGCATCTGAAGAATACGACCAATTCTTTCTTTTTCACCTTTAGTAGAATTCAAAACATATGATCCACTAGTTAACACTCCGGAATATACTCTAAAGAATGATAATCTACCAACAAATGGATCAGTCATTATTTTAAATGCTAAAGCTGTAAACGGCTCTGAGTCACTTGGATGGCGTTTAACATCATTGCCATCTTTATCGATACAGTCGATTGCTTCAACATCTGTTGGAGCTGGTAAATAATCGACGATTGCATCGAGTAAAGTTCTAGTACCCTTATCGCCTAAAGCATCAGCACATAATACTGGGAAGAATCCAACTGATAGAGTTGCTTTTCTAATTGTTGCCTTTAACTCATCAACCGCAATTTCTTCTCCATCAAGATATTTCATCATCAATTCCTCGTCAAAATCAGCAACTGCTTCAATTAACTTAGTACGATATTCTTGAGCTTTATCTTTCATATCATCAGGAATTGCAATTTCTTCGAGATTTTGTTGTTCAGTTCCATCGTACTTATATGCCTTCATAGTTACTAGGTCGATATATCCAGAATAATCAGCTTCTGCTCCGATTGGAAGGATTATAGGTGCTGCATTAGCTCCTAGACGTTCCTTTATAGTATTCAAACTAAAGTAGAAATCTGCTCCCATCTTACCCATTTTATTAGCACAGATCATTCTTGGAACTTTGTATTCATTAGCTTGACGCCATACAGTTTCGGTCTGTGGTTCAACTCCTGCTTGAGCATCTAGTAGTGCTACAGCACCATCTAGTACACGCAAACTTCTCTGAACTTCAATAGTGAAATCGACATGGCCCGGTGTATCGATGATATTCAAACGATATCCATTCCAATGACATGTAGTTGCAGCAGAAGTGATTGTAATACCACGTTCTTTTTCTTGTTCCATCCAGTCCATTTGTGAAGCTCCTTCATGAGTTTCACCTATCTTGTGAGTTATTCCTGTCAAAAACAAAATTCTTTCAGTAGTTGTCGTCTTTCCGGCATCGATATGAGCCATAATTCCGATATTTCTTATCTTATCAATTGTAACATCTCTTGCCATCTCGCCACCTACCATCTAAAGTGAGCAAATGCTTTGTTAGCTTCTGCCATTCTGTGAGTGTCTTCACGTTTTTTAACAGCTCCACCAACACCGTTTGCTGCATCCATAATTTCGTTAGCTAAGTTTATAGCCATTCCTTTGCCGTTGCGAAGTCTTGCATAGTTTACTAACCAACGTAGTGCCAATGTTTGACTTCTCTCTCCACTAACTTCAATAGGAACTTGAACGTTAGAGCCCCCCACACGACGTGATTTAACTTCCAAAGCTGGTTTGATATTTTCAAGTGCTTTGTTATATACTTCCATTGGATCTTGTCCAGTTTTTTCTCTTATAATATCAAATGCGCTATATAAAATCTTTTCAGCTGTACCCTTTTTTCCATCTTTCATGATGGCGTTAATCAACTTAGTTACAACTTTTGATTTATATATAGGATCTGGTAATACGTCACGCTTTTCAGCACGTCTCTTACGCATATTTTATTTCCTCCTTATATATTTTTATTTTTTAGGTTTTTTTGTACCATATTTACTTCTACTCTTCTTACGTTCGTTGACACCTTGAGTATCCAAAGCACCACGAACAATGTGATAACGAACACCGATTAAGTCTTTAACACGTCCACCACGAATAAGTACTACACTGTGTTCCTGTAAATTATGTCCTTCTCCTGGGATATAAGTATCTACCTCACGGCCATTAGATAATCTAACACGTGCATATTTACGTAATGCTGAGTTCGGTTTCTTTGGAGTCTTAGTACCAACACGAGTACAAACACCACGCATTTGTGGATGATTAGTGTTAGTAGATTTTCTTTCCATTGAATTGAATCCATAGTTTAATACCGGACTCTTTTGTTTTTTAGACTTCTTTGTTCTACCTTTTCTTACTAATTGGTTAATAGTCGTCATAAATAATTCCTTTCTATGTACACACATCCTGGTGTATCAAAATCCCCTTAAAACTAGGTTCCACCTAAGCAGAACCTAAATTTAAACGCAACTGTAATATATCATCTTATATATTTTAAGTCAAGAGTTTTTTGACGAATATCCGATCAATTTATTATATACTATGCTATTAATTAAAATATTTTCCTCATTCCTCATACCCTTGTGTTTCATAGTTATCACACTTTATATATGCCGAATACTCGTAATCAGTTAAATTCTTTTCAATCATAACATAACCGGAACAATTTTCATCCATGATGGCATCCTCTTTTAAAAGTTCTTGTTCGATAAGCTGAGAACTTGTAAGTTTAAGGGATTCTCCGGCATCTAAACTCAGTTCATTTAATTCCATATAGACATGTGCAGATTCAACCATATCCATTTCCAAAGTCTTATAATCAGCTATACTTTCCTTGTATCTGAAACCGATAAAAGTTAATACTCCAACTAAAAATATAGCTATAACAGCCCAAATTATCATCAATTTTTTCATTATCCAATCACTCCTATAGAATATAATCTATATAAATAATATATTGCTATAATGAAAAAGATAAAAATAACGCTTAACATTACAACCATCATTCCTAATCCCCATCCGTTACTCTTTCGCATAACATCACCTAAGATAATTATATAATTGTTAAATATAAAAGTAAACATTTTAAAAATTTAAAAAGCTACCAAATGGTAGCTCTTAAATTAGACTAATTCAACAGTTGCGCCAGCTTCTTCTAACTTAGCTTTAATTTCGTTAGCTTCATCAGCAGAAACATTTTCTTTAACATTTCCACCGTTGTCAGCAACAGCCTTAGCTTCAACTAAACCTAATCCAGTAATTTCTCTTATAATCTTGATTACTTGAATCTTAGTTGCACCAGCACTCTTTAATACAACAGTCTTAGAAGAAGATTCTTCCTCTTGTGTATCTGCAGCCGGAGCAGCAGCTACTGCAACAGCACTTGGATCAACACCAAAAGTTTCTTTCATTGCATCGACTAAATCTTTAACTTCAAGAATAGTCATTTCTTTAATTGCATCGATAATTTCATTTGTAGATAATTTTGCCATTATAAATCATTCCTTTCCCTTATTGGTTTTCCTCACCTAATTTTTCGGCATATAAATTAAGTGCAATAGATAGATTTTTTACGTGCTCTATCAAGCCACCAGCAAACATTGTAAGTAAACCTTCCATAGATGGAATTGATGCATAGTTTTTAATCTCGTCTAAAGTAACAACTTTACCATCAACGATACCAGTTAAAACTTCAACATTCTTGTGGTTCTTAGCGAAGTTGTCTAACGCTTTGATTGGTTCTAGAATATCTTTACCAAAAACAATAGCATTTGGTCCAACTAAATAAGAATCTAGATCGATATTTAAATCGTCTAATGCTCTTTTCACAAGCGTATTCTTATAAACTTTTACTTCACCATCGACTTTTTTTAAATCTCTACGTAACTCTTGCATATCGGCAACAGAACTTAAAGCATATCTGAATAAGACGACACTTTTCGAATTGTTAAGTTTATCAGTTATCTCTTGGACAGTTTCTTTTTTCTCATTAAGAATTCTTTCGCTTGCCATATTAAGTCCTCCTTAAAATATTTATAAAAAAACTTTCCCAAAAAAGGAAAGTCTATATTTTGTTAGTAATATAACCTTCCCTCGGTAGGATTATTAAGACTGAGCCCCCTACTGTCTTCGGCAAAAAGTTTTTTTATTCGTTTGTAATATACCATATTAATAATTACATGTCAATCGAGTTTTGATCTACATGAATTCCAGGCCCCATAGTTGTAGCAACAGAAATATTTTGAATATATTTTCCTTTAACCGTAGACGGTTTTGCTTTAACTATAGTATTCACAACATATGTGATGTTTTCGATTAGTGCTGAATCATCAAAAGATACTTTTCCAACAGAACAATGAATGTTTCCGTAAGAATCAGCACGATACTCGATCATACCTTTTTTAACATCTTCAACAGTTTTATCTGGAGTTGGAGTAACAGTTCCAGTTTTAGGATTTGGCATCAATCCTTTAGGTCCAAGGACTTTACCAATTTTACCTAAAGCAGGCATCATATCTGGTGTAGCGATAATGACATCAAAGTCAAACCAATTTTCATTGGCAATCTTATCGATCATATCAGTATCACCAACATAATCAGCTCCAGCACTTTTAGCAGCTTCAGCCTGTGGTCCCTTTGCAAGGACTAGGATTCTTTTAGTCTTACCATTACCATTAGGTAATACTAATGATCCACGTAACTGTTGATCAGCTTTTTTTGTATCAATATTAAGTTTTATAGCTAATTCTACAGAACTATCAAATTTAGTCGTAGAAGTTTCTTTAGCTAACTTAACAGCTTCTTCTAACTCATAAGACTTTGACTTGTCAACAAGTTTTGAAGCTTCCACATATTTCTTTCCTGATTTTCTCATTATTATACCTCCAATCGTGGTTTATTAGCGGATATATTATAATTATTCTTCTTCTGATGACTTTTCAGTAATTACTTCAACATCGACAGAAGAATTATGCAAAGACTCTTCCATTGCTTCTAATTCAGCTTCTCTCTTTTCAGCAGCCTTCTCAGCAATAGCAGCCTCTTCAGCTTGTTCTTTTAGTTCCTCGTCATTAACACCTTCGACAGCAACTCCCATGTTTCTAGCAGTACCCTCGACGATCTTCATGGCTTCTTCAACAGTATATGCATTTAAATCTGGAAGTTTAATCTCAGCAATTGCTTTGATTTGATCTTTAGATAAAGTTGCAACAATTTCATTTGCACCTTTCTTGCTACCAGAATTAATCTTAGCATATTTCTTAATCAAACTTGCTGTTGGTGGAGTCTTAAGTACAAAACTGAATGTTCTATCATCATAGACAGAGATTTGAACTGGAATAATGTCTCCCATCTTGTCTTTTGTTGCGTCATTATACTTAGTACAGAACTCTTGTAAATTAATTCCAACTGGTCCTAATGCTGTACCTACAGGTGGTGCAGGTGTTGCTTTTCCAGCAGGAATCTGCAAAGTTATTTTTCTTACGACTTCTTTTGCCACGTAAAACACTTCCTTTCGTATTTTCGCTAGTGGTTTTGGGCTAATCCGCATTCCCTCCCACTTACTAAAAAATATTTTAGCAATTAAGATACTATCACAGAAAACGGAAAAAAACAACTATAAAAAGTTGTTTTAAAGATTTTTTTCTATTAATTTGTGACGTTTACTTGGAAGATTTCTACTTCAACAGGAGTTTCTTGTCCAAACAAATCGATTAGAACAGTTAAACGCGAGTTTTCAGTGTCGACATTATCGATAACACCTTCCATTCCTTTAAATGGGCCATCGACAATACTAACTTTCGTACCGACTTTTAATTCAGCATTGACGTCGACACGAGACATACCCATGCTTATCAAGATTCGATCAATTTCTTGAGGTAATAATGGTGTAGGTTTAGCACCTTTTCCAGATGATCCGATAAATCCGGTTACTCCCGGTGTATTTCGAACAATATACCAAGCTTCGTCAGTCATAATCATTTCGACGAGAATATATCCCGGAAACATTTTATGTTTTTTTTCTTTTTTGCTACCATCTTTCATCGTCTCAATTACAGTTTCTTCAGGGATAATTATTCTAAATATATAATCTTGGAATCCCATCGATTCTGCGCGCATCTCTAACTTTTCTTTAACTTTACTTTCATGACCACTATAAGTGTTTACTACATACCATTGTTTTTCCATTAATCAATCAAATCCTTTACTAAAGCAAATAATGCATCGATTCCGAAGAAGAAAAGAGCAAATACTAATATAAATACTAAGGTAGCTATCGAGTATTTAAATACCTCTGCCTTACTTGGCCATCTAACAAGCCTCATCTCAGCCATGACATTTGACCAGAAGGTATCTTTTTTTCCGATTCGACTTCTTTTAATTTTCAATTCCTTGATTTCGGCATTGATTTCTTTTTTCTTAAACTTGTCCTTCGTTGCCTTTTTACGCTCGATCAATTCATCGATCTGTTCTTCTATCTTTCTCTTTTCATTGAGCATTGCTTTTTTCTCGACTTCGCGAGCATGTTTTAACTTTGCTTTTCTTTCTTTCATTTTTTCTGAATCTTTTATACCCTTCTCATTCTTTGTTCTTTCCTCTTTTGCCATCAAAACACCTCTTAAATTTTTTGTATAAAAAAAACACTTCCGTGTACGTCTACAATATAGCACACAAAACTGTTTATTTCAATAGTTTATTAGATAATATCCTTTATTTTTGCTCTTATTCGCTGAATAGTATTGTCGATTTGTTTCGGAGAATAAGATAGGATTGATGCAATATCCAAATATGAAAAGTCATTAATTAATAATTCATATACTTCCTTTTCCATTGGACTCAATATGTCATTAATCTTCTCTTTTAATGCTAAGACATTTTCACGGTCCTCGACTTTTAATGATGGATCTGCTGTCGGATCTTTTATAGTATCCATTAAAGGGAGAGAATCGCCATCATAGGAATATTCTAAAGAATAGGCTTCACGTAACATCTTGTTCTTTTGAGTGTCAGCTTTCTTTAAATATTTTTGAACACGGCGTTCAACACATAAAGTTATAAAAGTCGCTAATGATGCGTTTTTATCATCGACATAATTGACGATTGCATCAGAAAATCCGACTAAGGCTTCTTGACGAAGCTCGTTTAGATCGACACTTAGTATATAAGCACTTCGACGATATTTGTTATAAATAATATCGACGATATAACCATACTTTTCATATAATACATCACGAGCATCTTCGCTATTCTCACAGACCATATTTACTAATTCGTTATCCGGGTATTCGTTCATTAGTTATCTCCTATTCCATATATTAATATAGCAGCAGCTACAGAAGCATTCAAACTGTTGACTTTTCCAAACATCGGAATTCGAATAACCTCATCTGAATTTTTGATAACTAAACGAGAAACACCATGCCCTTCACTACCGATAACTAGTGCACGTTTATCAGCATAATTAATCGAATTATAGTCTTTTCCAGATGCCTCGGCACTATAAATAAAATATCCTCTTTCTTTTAAGTAATCAATAGCATTGACAAGATTTGTAACACGGATAATATCAACATAATTTAGAGCTCCTGCGGATGTCTTCATAACAGTTTCATTGACATTAACACTGCGATCTTTGGGAATAATGATTTTAGTTATCCCTCTCGCCTCACATGTTCGAATAATAGCGCCAAAGTTATGAGGGTCTTCTAAATGATCGAGAATAAGTACCATTTTGCTATCCCCAATTGCATCGAGATCTTTATATTTGTACTCTAATATATCGATAATAATCCCTTGATTATGACTAAGCATATGATCTAGCGTTTTGGGATCACTTAACACATACTTTATCTTATCTTTTTTTAACATTTCAAAAATTTTTTCATCTTTCAAATTTTTAGATAAATAAACCTTATTTATCGTCTTAGGATCTAAGGAATTAAAAACATTTTTTCCACAAACTAACATCTTACACCTAATATGTAACGCATCACTTCGTCACACCTTTCTTTATTTGTATTATAGAGATTTCCGATAAGGCATTCCAAGCCGGTCGCTTTTTTATAAGTTATGATATCTGTAGTTTTGCTATTATGACTACTAGCATTTCTACCGCGATTGACTATCTCTATTTCATCGGTTGTCAATATATTATTATCCAATAGTTCTTCTAAAATCCTTCTTTGATTAACAGCACTGACATAATTTATGCTTTCTTTTTGCAAATCTTTAACATTTGAAATACCCTTGGAAATCAGATATTGTCGAACATATAGCTCATAAACGGCATCTCCTAAGTAAGCCATAACTAAATTATTCATCTTCTCACCGCCTAAATAATAGCACAAAAAAAAGATAATTTACAATAATTATCTTCTAGGCAGTAATATCTATCCCGATTGGGCAGTGATCACTTCCCATAATTTCCGTATAAATATAACTATCTTCAACCTTATGAATGTAATCTTTAGAAACTAAAAAATAATCTATTCGCCAACCGGCATTATTCTCACGAGCGTGAAAAAGATAGCTCCACCAAGAATATTTAATTTCTTCCGGATGAAAATTACGAAATGTATCAATTAATCCAATCGATAATAATTCTGTCATTTTTTGTCTTTCTTCGATGGTGAATCCAGCACTATGCGTATTACTCTTGGGATTTTTAATATCAATCTCTTCATGGGCAACATTCAAATCGCCACAATAAATTACGGGTTTTATCATCATCAATTTTTGGAGATAATATCTTATATCATCTTCCCATTTCATCCGATATTCTAAACGTTCCAACTCTTTTTTGGAATTGGGAACATAGACATTGACGAGATAAAACTCATCATATTCTAAAGTAATTAAACGTCCCTCATGATCATGTTCTTCAATTCCCATTCCGTAAACGACATTCAATGGTTTGATTTTGCTGAATACTAAAACTCCAGAATAGCCTTTTCGTTCAGCAGGATTAATGTATAAATCGTATCCGCAAGGGATATACGGTAACTCATCTTTAAGACATTTGACTTCTTGGAGGCATATTATATCCGCATTAAGCTTTTCTATCGCCTCTTTAAAACCTTTTTTATAACATGCTCTATAACCAGCAACATTCCACGAAATTATTCTCATAAAACACTCCTAATATTTAAATTATAGCATATATAAAAAGATATTTGAATTAAGCTTCAAATATCTTTTTATTGTTTTGTAATCGTTCGTTGTCTGGTTCGTATTCTAATGCTTTATTGATATGATATATAGCTAAGTCTTTAATACCAAGATTATAATAGCTAATTGATAGTAAGTCGTCTATAGTACTATTCCAACAGAAAGGTTCATTGATATAAATCATCGTATTTTTTAATATAGTTTTAGCTTTAATACAGTTAAATATAACTTCTAAATAATTCTTGTTTTCAAACTCGAGTAGAGCTAATTCGACATATCCCTCTCTTTGCGTTGGAGATGTCTCGATTGCACGAACGTACCAATATTTGGCTTCTTCTTTTCGTCCAAGATTAAGATAACTTCTAGCAATATAACGCATTGAAGCACTTTTTTCTTCATTCCAAACTGCTGTAGGAAGATCTATGTGTTTGAGTAAAGTATCGATGCAATCGTTCCATCTTTTATAATACATATATTCTCGACCTAAATAGTGAAGATTACGATCGTTCATCGGATCTTCCTTCACAGATAATTCGAGCAACGGTAAATAGGACGAACGGGATTTAGTACGATCTGGATAATGATTCAACACAATTTCTTCATTGACGGAGATTTTTTCATTGGGAATTAAGCATTCTAATATTTCATGAACAGGATTTTTCCAATGATAATGTTGGCGATCGTGAATCTTTTCATATAAAAAGGTAATAGATGGTTTTCCTTTTTCATCAAATGACCAATTATATTTGTAGCGTAAACGATTAGAATCATTCCAAGATTGTTCGAGTTTTTTGCGCCAGCCACTTTCTAACACTTCGTCGAGGTCAGTACAGACACATATATCGACGTCCATTGGAACTAAATCTAAGCTTTTATTTCTTGCCACATCAAAGCGCCACGGATTTATTATCTCCTGTTCGACATGAACACCTCTCTTTCGTAATTTTTCGATAGTGTCGTCTTCAGATCCAGTATCTAAAACATATATTTCATCCGCCTCTTGCATCGAGTCAACCCATCGGTCGACGAATTCACTCTCATTTTTAGATATTGCATAGACGGCGATTTTTAAGGGTCTTTCCATAATTTCCTAACTATGGCCCCGTTGGTCCAGTTGGTCCGGTTGGTCCAGTTGGTCCGGTCGGTCCTTCATTTCCTTGAACTCCAGCTGCTCCGGTTGGCCCGGTTGCACCTGTTGCTCCACTAGGTCCGGTTGGTCCGGTTACTCCTGTGGCTCCTGTTGCACCTGTTGCTCCTGATACTCCAGTTGGTCCGGTTGCTCCACTTGGTCCAGTTGGGCCAGTTACTCCTGATGCACCTGTTGGGCCGGTTGCTCCCGATACTCCAGTTGGTCCGGTT